>CAMKDG010000035.1 GCA_946411205.1 uncultured Desulfotomaculum sp. | reverse complement strand
GTACATAATGTGGTTACGATTTCTTAGTTACCTACTAGAAAATCACCGGGGGAAAGCCCTAGGGGTTGTTCTTGGTCTGTTATTTGGTTTTTTGGTGGTATTTTTTGGCTTTTTTAAAGCTATTTTTATTGTTCTTTGTGTTATCTTAGGTTATTTCATTGGTAAGGGGGTGGACGAAAGTTTCGATTTCCGGGGAGCTTTCAACAGGTTTTTTCGGGACCGTTGGTGACAGATATGTATTAATTCATGTAAAATAGTAAGATGGGAAAAACTAGGGTGAAAACTAAGACTTTTGAGGAGGTCCTAACTTGGGTAGAAGGCAGGCCAGAGAAACTGCGCTGCAGATACTGTTTCAAATTGATGTAGGAAAAAATGAACCGAACTTTGCAATAAAAAATACTGCAGAGGAGTTTGGGGCCGGTCCCCAGGAATTGGAATTCGCACGACAATTAGTTATAGGTACCCTGGAGCATATAGAAGAAATCGATCAAATGATAAGCAGGGTAAGCAAGGAATGGCAATTAAATCGTATGGCCAATGTAGACCGCAATATCATGCGCTTGGCCTTGTACGAAATGAAATTCAGACAGGATATTCCTAGCAGCGTTTCCATCAATGAAGCGGTAGAATTGGCTAAGATATTTGGTAGCAGTGATTCTGCTAAGTTTGTCAATGGTATATTGGGAAAATTTATGCAAGTTGAGGCGGAACAAACTGTTCCACCAGAAGCAGCAGCTTTACTCAATACCAATGATTAGCATGTTCCACCGGTAAATAACAAAAAAGATCTTTTGCTATGCTAAATTATATTTTTGTGTTTTGGAGAGGAGGAGGCCAGGATGTACAAAATAGTAGCTAAGAAAACTCTGGCACCAGCAATTCATGAATTTGATATCCTTGCTCCTAAAGTGGCTAAGAAGGCCAAAGCAGGGCAATTTATTATTGTGCGAGTGGACGAGAATGGTGAGAGAATTCCCCTTACGATTGCTGACTATGACCGCGAAGCAGGTACCGTGACCATTGTATTTGCTGAGGCTGGATACTCTACGAAGAAATTAGCATTGTTAAATGCAGGGGATGCAGTTCAGGACTTTGTGGGTCCCCTGGGAGTTCCTTCTCACATAGAAAAGTTTGGCAACGTGGTAATGGTAGCTGGGGGTGTGGGGGTAGCTCCAGTATTCCCCATTGCCAGGGAAATGAAGGCGGCAGGTAATCACGTGGTGGGTATCATGGGGGCGCGCAACCAGGAACTGATTTTCTGGGAAGAAAAAATGAAAGAGGCCTGTAGTGAACTACTGGTAACGACCGATGATGGTTCCTACGTGAGAAAAGGCTTTGTCACCGATGTGCTCCGGGAGTATGTGGAGAAAGAAGGGAAACCAGATCTGGTCATGGCCATTGGTCCTTTGCCGATGATGCGTGCTGTTGCCAATCTGACGAAGGAATTTGAAATTAAAACTATGGTTAGCCTCAACTCCATTATGGTGGATGGTACCGGTATGTGCGGTGCCTGTCGGGTTACCGTAGGCGGTGAAACTAGATTCGTCTGTGTAGACGGACCTGAATTTGATGGTCACTTAGTTGATTTCGAAGAACAATTAACGCGTTCTCGCCAATATAAAACAGAAGAACAACACGCTCTTAACCGGGGCGGTTGCGGTTGTGGTGGAGGAGGTAAGTGCCATGGCTAAGCAGATTATTCCCAAAAAATATGCGATGCCCCATCAAGACCCGCAGGTACGGGCCAAAAATTTTGATGAAGTGGCTCTAGGCTATACCGAAGAGTTAGCGGTAGCTGAAGCTGAACGTTGCCTGAACTGCAAAAAGCCCTTCTGCAAAGAGGGCTGCCCGGTAAGTGTAGATATTCCTGAGTTTATTGCTCTAGTTAAGGAAAGAAAATTTGAGGATGCCGCCAAGGTGATTAAGCGGACCAATGCGCTACCGGCTGTGTGTGGTCGGGTGTGTCCCCAAGAGAGCCAGTGTGAAAAGTTTTGTGTTGTTGGCAAGAAAAATGAACCCGTTGGCATTGGCCGTCTGGAACGCTTTGTAGGTGACTACATTGTGCAAAAGGACGAAAGGATAGAGAAGGCAGAGCCCACTGGCTACAAAGTGGCCATTGTTGGTTCCGGCCCTGCGGGATTAGCCTGTGCTGCCGACCTGGCTCGCCTAGGTCACAGCGTGACTATGTATGAAGCCCTGCATACCCCCGGTGGAGTATTAATGTATGGTATTCCGGAGTTCCGTTTACCCAAGGCTATCGTACAGAAGGAAATTGAAAACCTCAAAAAAATGGGGGTAGAGATAGAGACCAACGCAATTATTGGGCAAATTGCTTCTTTAGATGAGCTGTTTAAGGAAGAAGGCTTTGATGCTGCCTTCTTGGGCACTGGTGCAGGTACGCCCTATTTTATGAACCTGCCTGGAGAAAACCTTAATGGTGTATATTCTGCCAACGAGTTTTTAACACGCTCTAACTTAATGAAAGCCTATTGCTTCCCAGAGTGTGACACTCCCGTTAAAGTTGGCAAGAAAGTAGCTGTACTTGGCGGTGGCAACGTAGCCATGGACGCAGCCAGGACAGCCCTACGCTTGGGTGCCGATGAAGTTTATATTGTTTACCGTCGTTCCCGGGCAGAATTGCCTGCCCGCTTGGAAGAAGTAGAACATGCTGAGGAAGAAGGCGTTCAGTTCTTATTCTTAACCAACCCCACCCGCTATGTTGGTAGTGAAGATGGTTGGTTAACCGGACTTGAATGCATTAAAATGGAACTGGGTGAACCGGATGCCTCTGGGCGCCGTAAGCCCGTACCGATTCCAGGCTCCGAATATGTTCTACCCGTAGATGTAGCCATTGTCGCCATTGGTCAGGGACCTAACCCCTTGCTCACCAATACCACCCCGGATCTGGAAACCAACAAGCGGGGTAACATTGTTGCCGACGAGGCCACGGGTAAAACTTCTAAAGAAGGTGTTTACGCCGGCGGTGATGTGGTAACCGGTGCTGCTACTGTAATTAAGGCCATGGGTGCCGGCCGGACTGCGGCTAAGAGTATCCATGAGTATTTATTAAGTAAATCCTAGGGTTTAGTATGCAACCAAAAGATGTATCGCTTCGCAGGAAGCGGTACATTTTTTCTTTTGGTCATAGGTCTTGGCATAACTTATCTTAGGTGTCGCTTATTGTCATAAAGCGGTGTGACTGGTATGATACATAATATGTAAATAGTCCATAACTCCAGAATCATATATTAAAAAACCTACGGCTTACGCCAGTAGGAAGGTAATTAAACCTAGCAAAAGAGGGTATCTATGCGAATAGTAACGATCTCCGAGCTCACCAAATACATCAAAGATAAACTAGAATCCGACATGCTGCTGGCTAATGTCTGGGTCAAAGGGGAAATTTCTAATCTTAAGCTACATAGCTCCGGGCATATTTACCTAACGTTAAAAGACCGGGATGCTTGCCTGAAAACAGTGATGTTTCGTTCCCGAGCGCGAACTTTGTTGTTTCACCCGGAGAATGGTATGTCTGTGCTTGTGCGCGGCTATATCTCGGTTTATGAGCGGGACGGGGGCTATCAACTTTATGCCGAGGGTATGGAGCCGGAAGGAATTGGTGCCCTTTATGTAGCCTTTGAACAACTGAAACAGAAATTAGCCGCTACCGGGATGTTTGACCAAGATAGAAAGAGACTCATTCCGAGAATCCCCAGAGTCATTGGTATCATTACTTCACCCACTGGTGCAGCGCTTCAGGATATGCTTAACATTGTGCGACGACGCTGGCCAAGAGTGGATATCATCCTAGCTCCGGTTTTAGTACAAGGGGAAGGGGCACCTCCTTCCATTGCCAGAGCCATTGCCCAAATGAATCAATTGAAGCAGGTTGATGTTATCATTGCCGGGCGTGGTGGTGGTTCCCTGGAGGAACTATGGGCTTTTAATACAGAGGAAGTGGCCTCGGCCATCTATAATTCGAGAATTCCCGTAATTTCTGCAGTGGGACATGAAACGGACTATACCATTGCCGATATGGTGGCAGATTTACGTGCGCCAACTCCTTCCGCAGCTGCCGAATTGGTGGTGCCGGACAGCCAGGAAATGAGCCGTCATTTGCAAAGTATTACTAAGAGATTGGAAAAGGCTGTGGTCAATAGGCTGGAGCGAACTAGACAAAGGCTAACCTATTGCACGGCCAGCCAATCCTTGCAGAGACCCTACGTAATTACCGGAAATCGGCAACAAACTCTAGATACCCTAACCAATAACCTACTCCGAATGGGTAAATTAAAGGTAGCTGATAAGTCTGCCCAACTAGCGGGATTGGCTGGAAAATTAAATGTACTCAGCCCTCTGGCAACCTTGGCCAGGGGCTATAGTATTTGCACTGATGCTATGGGCAAAGCTGTTACCGAGGCCCAGACGGTGGAACTGGGAGCAAGGGTGGATGTCTTGCTTGATAGGGGCACCCTTCATTGTAAAGTAGAGTCGAAAGAGGATAGCCCTAGGCTTTAGACCGTAAGCCATAGGCTTAAAAATCTTTTGGCTAAGAAGACATACATTGACCTGATACCTTACAGTAGCGGACAAGAATCTAGGCAATAAATAATGACAAGCCTACGGCCTAAGGCGAATGGCCAAAATGGTTTTCTGACCCAAAAAGGAGCGACGAAATGACGAAGATACTAGACGGTAAGCAAGTGGCAGCTATGCTGCGGGAAGAATTACATCAAGAAATAGCAACCTTAAAAGAACAAGGAACAGAACCCCAATTAGCTGTTCTTTTGGTGGGGGAAGATCCTGCTTCCTTAGCCTATGCCATGTTTTTAGAAAAAGTAAGTAAAAATGCAGGGGTACTCTTTACTCTACATAGATTATCTAACCAGGCCAGTGAATTAGACATTAAGCTAAAAATAGAAGATTTAAACTTGGCTGCAGAGGTGCATGGTATTCTGCTAATGATGCCATTACCGCCTCATGTAAACAAACAGAGAGTGATGGAGGCCGTATCCCCTTTAAAGGACGTAGACGGTCTACATCCCTTCAATCGGGGGCACTTAATCAGTGGTGGAGTTTGCTTACAACCTGCCACTCCCATGAGTTGCTTAGAAATTATGAAACGTTCGGGTATTGCCCTATCAGGGAAACACATGGTGATCGTTGGTCGGGGGGAAACCGTTGGTAAACCACTGGTATTTATGGCGCTGGCGGAAAATGCAACGGTAAGTGTTTGCCACAGTCGTACTGCTGATTTAGCTTTCTTTACCAAGCAGGCGGATATTGTAATCGCTGCTGTGGGGAAACCCGGTTTAATTACTGCCGAGATGGTAAAACCCGGGGCGGTGGTGGTGGATGCCGGCATTAGTGAGCTGAATGGTCAAATAACCGGTGATGTTGATTTTGAGCGGGTTAAAGAAGTAGCGGGGGCTATCACTCCTGTGCCTGGTGGAGTGGGCAGTCTAACCACGGTTCTAATGCTAAAGAATTTGGTCAAAGGTATCCGCTTGCAACAACAGTTTCAGGAAACGGAGGAATAATTCCATGTCCACAAGTTACTTAAACTGGTCAGTAGAAGAACTCTTCGAGAAATCTAGCTCTGCTGCTCCGGAGCCTGGTGGTGGAGGGGTATCTGCTATGAGCGGCTGCCTGGGATGCGGTATGCTGGCGATGGTGGCTCGAATTACAGCCAGTAAAGTGAAAGATACCGACGCATCCAAAGAAATAACCCGGGTCATTTCAAACCTTGAACAAAATATGGCGATTTTAAAGAATCTTGCCCAAAGGGATATGCAAGCCTTTCAGCACTTTATGGATGCTTTAGCTTTACCCAATGGTACGCTGGCAGAAAAGAACCTGCGTGAAGAAAAAAAGCAGCAGGCAGCTCTACTATCTGCAGAGGTTCCCCTGGAGATAGGACGCCATTGCCTAGCCGCGCTTCAGCAAGCGAAGATTATTTCATCCCTGGGCAGTAAACTGGCCATTAGCGATGTGGCTGTGGGAGCCTACTTGCTGGAAGCCGCTCTTAAGGGCGCTTTAATAATGGTAGAAGCGAATGTTCCTTACCTAAAGGATGCAGCGAAGGTGGAGGAATTATGTAAGGAAAAAGAGCTGCTTACATTGGCAGCAGAAGAGTTAGGTAGAGATACACTGCAGCGGGTAAAGACCCGTATGAAGGAGTAGTATTGGAGGGTAAGGATTGAACATGGGAACTGAGAAGCAAACCTTTGAAGAGGCATTGACCAGATTGGAAGAGGTGGTACGGGAGTTGGAAGCAAGTCAGCTCCCCTTAGATAGTGCTTTGGAGTTATTTGCCGAAGGAATTACTTTATCGAAATACTGTAACAGTTGCTTGGAACAAGCTGAGCAAAAAATACAAATGCTAATGACAGACGGCGAGTTAAAAGATGCTTCGGCCAATTTAGCAGGGGGTAACCGCTAATGAATTTTAAAAATGAATTGACAGCATGGTCTAAACTGGTTGACGAGGCCCTAGACCGCTATCTGCCAAAATCAGACGAATATCCCACGACAATTCATGAGGCTATGCGCTATAGTATTTTTGCCGGGGGTAAGCGGCTACGTCCGGTTTTGGTACTGGCTTCAACCAAGGCAGTAGGCGGCAGTGTGGAAAAGGCACTGCCAGTGGCCTGTGCCTTAGAACTTATTCATACCTATTCCCTAATCCATGATGATTTGCCTGCCATGGACAATGATGATTTTCGCCGGGGACGTCCCACCAACCATAAGGTTTATGGAGAAGCCATGGCTATTTTGGCGGGCGATGCTTTGTTGACCCTGGCCTTTGAACTTATTTCCAGCAGTGCTGAAGCATTTTCTCTGGATAAGGTAAACCTTGTTACCTTGGAAATTGCCCAAGCAGCAGGCTCCCGTGGTTTAATCGGTGGTCAAGTGGTCGATATGTTATCGGAGAACCAAGCCATTAGTGGGGACATCATGGAATATATCCATCGTCACAAAACCGGGGCTTTATTCCGGGCAGCGGTAAGAGCCGGTGCCATCTTGGGTGGTGCCGATGCAGAGCAGCTGGCCAGTCTGACCAACTATTCAGAACAAATGGGTCTAGCCTTTCAAATCAAAGATGATCTGTTAGATATTGAAGGTGACGAAGCTAAGCTTGGTAAACCAGTAGGCAGCGATGTAAAAAATCAAAAATCTACCTACCCGTCTTTATACGGTTTGGAAGAAGCCAGAGGAATGGCTGATCGAGCTGCGGCTGATGCCTGTGCCGAATTAAAAATTTTTGGGTCAGAAGCGGAATTTTTACGTTCTTTAATGCATTTTATTATCAATAGAGATCATTAAACAGATGAAAGCTTTCGCGACAGCAAGCCTGAGCGATAGCGTATATGATTCAAGCAGATAGAAGCGAAAAAATCACCCTTCAAGCAGTACGATAACCTTCTTTAGGATAATTCTGACCTTTGAAGAGAGATATTTTGCATGCTATAATTCAAAGCGTATTCATTAATTTGTGAGTAACTTAAAAATAAGTGATGCAGTATCCTAGTCAGTATGGTCTTTCTGAAGGCGGGCCTAAAAATCCGTCAAGGGCACATCGATGAAGTTCCTGGTGCTGGCTTTTGACGCCCAGTTGGGGGCTGGTACTGGGAGTTAAGGGGAAGGGGCGACCTGCAATGGCATGTGGGCATCGACCCCCTCCCCGTGGAGACTCAAGTGCGTGGGGAGTCGGAAACGGCAAACTATGGCTTGGTTGTTAACCTGCATGTGGTAGGAAGCTGCGTGCAGTGTAGCCTGACTTGAAGTGGCACTGGTGGATTCCTCTGGTACAACGGTAGCATACGGGCCCGTAAGCTATTGTTGTGGGATGAAACTCTTGCTGCAACAGAGTCTAAGAAAGATGCGTGCTGTTGAGGAAAACTCCTAGGCTGTTTGGCAACACGTCAGGGTGGGTCAGGGATTAAAGTGTGGACTAAGTGGTAATCTAGTTCTGAGAGCGGCGACGCCTCAGATAGGGTTTAAAGGGTAACCGCCGGTTTGGCGACAACCGGTACCGCTATGGGAAAACCTGCTAGACCTAAGCCACAACATTTACCTGACCTGCTATCACTTATTTATTTACCATATACCATGGGGTGAAAAAGTTTTTGAGAAATCAGAAAACGAATTTTTCGATACAGTACTTGCTTTTAGTATTCTTTGGTTCCTTTGTTTTAGCAGTGATTTTCTCCTTATTGTCAGAGACACTCACCAGAGCGGTGCAAAGTGTAATTATATCCTTGGCAGGTTTGCTGCTTATTATACTTATCGGCATTCTGGCTGATATTATAGGCACCGCAGCTACTGCTGCAGAGGAGGCACCTTTTCATGCCAAAGCGGCCAAACGTGTTCGCGGGGGTAAGGAGGGTGTTTTTTTGTTAAGAAACGCAGATAAGGTAGCGAATATCTGCAATGATGTAATTGGTGATATTGTTGGTACCGTTAGTGGTGCTTTAGGGATCTCAATTATGGTTAGAATAGTAAGTGAAAACCCCGGTATAGATGCTTTTATTGCCAACATAATGTTTACTGCCCTCATTGCTTCTGTAACAGTATCGGGTAAAGCACTGGGAAAAACACTAGCCTTATCACGGGCAAATGATGTAATATTCTTTGTAGGAAAGTTTTTTGCTTACTGGGAAAAATTGACTGGTAAAAGCCTGGGCAAGAAAAGTCGAGCCAGGTCTTAAAGAAGAAGGTGGACAAGTTTGGGAGTACTACTTAAGAAAATATTTAGTCCTCAGGATTTGCAACAATTTAATGTAAAGCAATTGCAAGACTTAGCCACGGAGGTTCGGGAAACGATTATTCATACTGTGGCGGAAACGGGAGGTCACTTAGCCCCCAATCTGGGCGTGGTGGAACTTACCATTGCTATGCATCGAGTTTTTAATTCAGCAGTGGACCGGATTATCTGGGATGTTGGTCACCAGAGTTATGTACATAAATTGTTGACCGGTCGGTGGTCACAATTCCATACCTTACGTCAGCATGGGGGCATCAGCGGTTTCCCTAAGCCAGAGGAAAGCATTCATGATGCCTTTGCCACCGGACACAGCAGTACTTCCATTTCTGCTGCCCTCGGTCTGGCCCTGGCTAGAGACTTAAACGGTGATAAACATTCTGTAGTGGCAGTTATCGGGGATGGTTCCATGACGGGTGGCATGGCCTTTGAGGCTATGAACCACGCGGGTCATTTAAAAACAAACTTAATTGTGATTTTAAATGATAATGAGATGTCCATCGCACCTAACGTGGGAGCGTTGTCAAGCTACCTGAGCAGACTCAGGACCGACCCTAAATATTCTAAAGGCAAAGATGAAATTGCTGAGTTATTACAAAAAGTCCCTCATGGCTCTAAGCTTTTAAAAGTAGTGGATCGGCTCAAGGACAGTTTGAAATATTTGGTTGTACCGGGTATGTTATTTGAGGAACTAGGTTTCACTTACCTTGGCCCGGTGGACGGACATGATCTGAAAGCTGTTATGACTGTATTGCAGCAAGCAAAGGCTGCCAACGGTCCGGTATTGGTACATGTGCTGACACAAAAGGGTAAAGGATACCACCCGGCAGAACAAAATCCAGATCGTTTCCATGGAGTAGGTTCCTTTGATGTTGCCACCGGGGAAGTGAAAAAATCCAAGGGTGCCCCCAGCTACACCGAAATATTTGGTAAGACTTTAGTCAAGCTGGCCCAAAAGGATGAAAAGATTATCGCTATTACAGCAGCTATGCCTGGCGGAACAGGTTTAAATGCCTTTGCCAAGGAATTTCCCAAGCGTTACTACGATGTAGGGATTGCTGAACAACATGCCATTACCATGGCTGCCGGTATGGCCACAGCAGGCTACCGACCGGTAACAGCTATCTATTCAACCTTCCTGCAGCGTGCTTACGACCAGGTGCTGCATGATGTCTGCCTACAAAACCTACCAGTAGTATTTGCTTTGGATCGGGGCGGCTTGGTGGGTGATGATGGGCCGACCCATCATGGTGTTTTTGATATTGCTTTTTTACGTAATATTCCTAATATTGTGTTGATGTCTCCGAAGGATGAAAATGAGCTGCAGCATATGTTGCATACCGCCATTTACCATAACGGTCCGGTAGCTGTTCGGTATCCCCGGGGCAACGGGGAAGGAGTTGCCATGGATGAAGAATTACAATGCCTACCGATCGGCAAAGGTGAAGTTTTACGAAAGGGCGAGGACGTTGTACTGCTGGCTGTTGGCAATTTAGTTGCCGAGGCCCTGCAGGCTGCCGAAAAACTTGCCAGTCGGGGTATTGAGGCTACTGTGATAAATGCCCGCTTTGTAAAACCTCTGGATCAAAATTTAATTTTGCAGTACGCCCGCAGGATAAAAAAGGTAGTAACGTTGGAAGAACACGTGCTTATGGGAGGCTTTGGCAGTGCCGTGCTAGAACTATTTGAAACGGAAGGCCTTTGCGATATAAAAATGAAACGCTTGGGTATTCCGGACGAATTTGTCGAACACGGTAAGCAAAACATCCTCCGTGCCAACTATGGACTCACTGCAGAGGGAATTGTTGAGGCAGTTCTAGGCTTGGAAAAGGAAGGTAAGAAAGTACATCGGCTAAAGGCTGTCTTAGGTCGGAGGATGTAAACCCAGACGATCAGTCATCTGCCATTGGTTTGAAAGAATGGGGGCTGTTGCAAAACGAACATAACGAGCGGTTAATAACCGCTCCCTACAAAATATTGGGGAACGCTTTTGCAGCATTACCACAATATGTAGGGGCGATTATCAATCGCTCGCCGTTTTGCAACAGCCCCTAATACTAATCCAGATGAAATAAGTTCCCTTAAAGTGGATTAGTAGATACTGTTTTCCTATGCTGTGGACAAAAACAGTATAAAAATCTTGGTTCTGTTCAGAACCCGTGGAGGATTCCTAACTTGGCTGTGATTAAAGAACGCTTAGATATATTCCTGGTCAATAACGGTTTTTTCCCTAGCCGGGAAAAGGCCCGTGCCGCGGTGATGGCCGGGCTTGTTTTTGTTGATGGGAATCGGGTGGACAAACCTGGACATCCAATAAAGCAAGGAGTAGATGTGCAGGTACAGGGAAATCCCCTGCCCTATGTAAGCAGGGGAGGACTAAAACTGGCCAAGGCTATGCAAGCCTTTGCCATTGATTTAACAGATCGGGTGGTCATCGATATCGGAGCTTCGACAGGTGGTTTTACCGATTGCGCCTTACAGAATGGTGCTAAAAAAGTTTATGCTGTGGATGTGGGCTACGGACAGTTGGCCTGGAAATTACGGTCAGATTCCAGAGTAACTTCTCTGGAAAGAACGAACATACGGTATTTGGAGCCCACTGCTTTACCCGAGAAACCGAGCTTTGCCACCATAGATGTATCCTTTATCTCCCTCTCCTTGGTACTCCCCCGAGTAGAGGTGTTAACAGAACCTCAAGCAGAAGGGATCGCCCTCATAAAACCCCAGTTTGAAGCGGGCAAAGAGCGAGTCGGCAAAAAAGGTGTCGTACGGGAACCAGCCGTACACAAGGATGTTATACATAAAGTATTAGCCGTGGTGGATAGCCTCGGCTGGCAGGTAGGGGGCTTAGATTTTTCTCCCGTCCGTGGTCCAGAAGGAAATATTGAGTATTTGTTGTATTTCTTAAAAGGACCGGGTCGTGAGCCGACGGTTGTGGATGTGGATAAAGTGGTGGCAGAAGCGCATGGGATGTTGGAGAGATAATGGCCTTTGGCCGTTAGCCCTTGGTCCTTTGGTTTTAGAACGATTAACTGGATTATGCTCTAACAATAAATATTCGAGATTTGACATAGCTTTACTATAAATCCAAGCTTGGCTAACGGCTAACGGCTAACGGCTAACGGCTAACGGCTAACGGCTAACGGCAATGGAGGTGTTTCCTTGCTTCCAAGTGATCTCTTGCTAATAGGCATACTCATCGGTGCTTTTTTAATCTATAATATAATTAAATTTGGACAATCCTATAGGGCTAGAAGGCGGGTGCTGAAGGCAGGAAAAGCTGAGGTAGCTGCCAGAAGATTTTTGGAGGCACAGGGCTATCAGATTCTTGCTGTTCAGGAGAGAGTCCCCATTGTCACCAAGGTTAACGGTAAGCCCCATAAAAGCCATATTCAGGCCGACTTAATTGTACAAAAAGGGAAACTGGTATTTGTGGTCGATGTAAAAACAGGGGCAGTGGCAGAGCGACCTGCGTCGCCAGACAACCGACGACAGTTATTGGAGTATTACCTAGTGTACCGACCTGATGGTGTGCTGATTCTCGATATGGATCATGAGAAGCTTTATGCCATAGATTTTGACATTAAATTTCCATCTGGCAAGGGTCCTAAGACCTTCCCAATCCCCTATTTGATTTGTTTTTGTGCAGGGGTAATTATAACGTTTATCTTATTATATAAAGGGGGAACTATCAGTTGAACACCATCGGTCTGGTGGTCAACAGCAGCAAGGGTAATGTTGCAGAACCCGTAAGCAGGTTGGTTTCTTGGTTAACCGAAAGAAAAGTAACGGTACTTTATAACGAGGAAAGTGCTTCCTTATTAGGCCTACCGAGTGGGCTACCCACAGGAGAATTAGCTCATCAATGCGACTGCATCATGGTGTGGGGAGGGGATGGCACTCTCCTGAACTGTGCCAGGCAAACAGCTGCTACCGGCACACCCATCTTTGGAGTAAACCTGGGCCGATTAGGCTTTTTAACGGAAATAGACATACCTGATCTTAGAGAGAAAATGCTCGCTCTTTTAGCAGGGGAGTATTTTATTGAAGAAAGAATGATGCTGCAGGCCACCGTTTTACGGAACAATGAAATCATTGACCAAGCCATTTGTCTAAATGATGCCGTAGTTTCCAAAGGAGCTTCCTTCAGGATGGTCCATTTGACGATGAAAGTGAACGGAGAACACGCAGGTACCTTTGCGGCGGACGGCCTTATTTTAGCCAGTCCCACCGGCTCTACGGCCTATTCACTTTCTGCGGGCGGACCGATCATTTCTCCGGAAGCCCAAGTTTTGTTGATTACACCCATTTGTCCCCATTTATCGAACAGGCCGCTGGTAATATCTCCGGAAAGTGAAGTGGAGGTTGTCGTATTACCCACTGTGGAAGATGTGCGATTAACCTTGGACGGTCAGTATGGTATAACCCTAAGGGTCGGAGATAAAATTATAGTCAAGAGAGCCCCTGTTAAGGCACGGTTTTTAAAAATACAAAAAACCAGCTTTTTTGATGTTTTACGGGGTAAACTAAAGGAGTGGCAGAGTGGCCTTGATTAATTGGTTTATGGTTGCCCAATTGGGTCACCATTTTCTCTTAGAAAGGTTACAGGCCGGAGACATTGCTTTGGACGGCACCATGGGCAATGGGCATGACACCCTGATGTTGGCCCAAGCAGTGGGTTCCCAGGGTAAAATTTATGCCTTTGATGTACAAACACAGGCCCTTACTAATACCAGAGAAAGACTGACTGCTGCCAATCTACTGGATGAAAGAATAAAGTTAATCCAGGATGGTCACCAAAATATTTATCAACATGTCAAACAACCCATTCAAGGAGCTATTTTTAATTTAGGATATTTGCCAGGTAGCGATAAGGAGATTATCACGCAAACCAATACTACCTTAGATGCATTGCAACAAACACTTCATTTACTAACAGTGGGCGGGCGGCTGGTGATCGTTGTCTATCCAGGCCATCCGGGAGGACAAGAAGAAAAGGAGGCTATAGAAACTATGGCTTCTCAATTGGACCCAAGTCAGTACAAAGTGCTTAAAATAAACCTACTTAACCGGCCACCCTCAGCACCGGGAGTCATTTTGATCGAGAAGGTGGTGGACATGGCATGAAAACACAGCGTCAGGCAAAAATAGCAGAACTGGTTCGCGAGAGAAATATTGAAACCCAGGAGGAACTGGCCACTGCTTTACGCTCAGAGGGTTTTGAGGTAACTCAAGCCACGGTATCTCGGGATATCAAGGAGCTTAGTTTAATTAAAATACCGGGGGAAAATAACACTTCTTACTATGCATCACCCGATGAACCACTTTTGCGTCGGGGTGGTGAAGATCGCCTAAAACGTTTGGTGCGACTTTCCCTGAGTGATATTAACGCCAGTGAAAATCTAATTATTATTAAGACACCTCCCGGCGAAGCACAGGGTATGGCATCCGCTATCGATCATATCCATTGGCAAGAAATTATAGGAACCGTTGCAGGGGATGATACCATACTGATCATTGTGAAACCGAAAGAGGCCACACCACAGGTTGTCCAGAGATTTTTGGATTTAGCAAGGGGGTAAGCCCGTGCTCCATTCATTGTATATTAAAAACTTTGCTTTGATTGATGATATTGAAGTAGCTTTTGAAAAAGGTCTCAGTGTGGTTACCGGTGAAACCGGGGCCGGTAAATCTATGCTCATTGATGCTTTGCAGGTAGCGTTAGGAAGTCGTGCCTCGTCTGATTTTATCCGGGCTGGCAGAGAAAAAGCGGTTGTACAAGCCACCTTTGAGGTATCCGAATTGCCCTTTGTGAAACAACGATTAGCAGAACTAGGTATTGATTGCGAAGAAGATCCTTTACTGATTTTTTCCAGGGAATTGGCCCGTAGTGGCAAAAATGTATGCCGGGTGAACGGTCGCCTGACAAATCTTAGCGTCTACCGAGAAGCAGGTAGCGGGTTGGTGGATATGTTGGGTCAACACGAACAACAAACGCTGCTCAACCAGGATAGGCACCGTTGGCTTTTGGATAGGTTAGGCGGTGGGGAGCTTTTAAGCCAAGTTCAAACAATCAAAGGGATTTATCAGCAATGGAAAGAAGCAACTGCTCAATTGACAGAACTGGAGAAGAGTGCTCGCGAGTTAGCCAGACGTTTGGATATGCTTACTTTCCAGGTGCAGGAAATCAATAAAGCGGAACTGACAGTGGGGGAAGAAGAGGAGTTACTCAATGAGCGTCGCCTGTTGGTTAACTCAGAGAAAATTTCCCGCTTAGCCGGAGAAATTTACCACTCCTTATATGGAGGCGAAGCCCGAGTCAAACCTGCGGTAGAAACGGTGGGTATGGCTGCTTCCTCTCTACGAGAATTGTGCCAGATAGATGAAAGTCTCAGCGGCCTACTAGAGATGGTGGAAAGTGCCCTGTACCAGCTAGAAGATGTGGCCAGGGAAATCTCTTCCTACAGCGACAAGATAGAATACAGTCCCGAGCGGTTAGATCTAATTGAGCATCGGCTCTCACTGATCAAGCAATTAAAATACAAATACGGCTCTACCGTGGAAGAAATATTGGCTTTTAAAGATACAGCCTTGGTGGAAATAGATCAGTTAGCCAACAGTTCGGATAGGGCGGAGGAGTTAAAAAGAACTATTATTGCTTTAGAAAAGGAGTGGCATAAGGAAGCTACCGTACTCGGCAAGCTGCGTCGAGCAGCAGCTGATAAGTTAGAGGAAGATGTAGCCAAGGAGTTAAACTACCTGGAAATGAAAGGCCTTGCCTTTAAAGTAGGAATAAAACAAAGAACAGACTTATCTTCCCAGGGGTTAGAGGAGATCGAATTTTTGATAGCACCGAATCCAGGGGAACCGCCGCGCCCACTGCAAAAAATAGCCTCAGGCGGTGAACTTTCCAGAATTATGTTAGCACTAAAGGTTTTGCTAGCCAGATTGGACGAAGTACCTACCCTTATTTTTGATGAAGTGGATACTGGTGTGGGAGGCAAAGCCTTGCAAGCCATTGGTGAAAAACTGGCTCACATTGGCGGTACCAAGCAGGTTATTTGTGTTACCCACGGACCTCAAGTGGCTTGCTTTGCCGATACGCATTATTTAATTAGTAAGTCTGTGGAAGACGGGCATGCCAGAACATCTGTCGATCGTTTGGATGAGGCCGGCAGAATAACGGAATTAGCTCGCATGCTGGCGGGCAGGGAAATAACCGAGGTGGTAAAAAACCACGCCAGTCAAATGCTTAAAATGTCTGCAGTTTATAAACAAAATACGTAGTTGTAGGAAACCGAGGCCAGATCAGCAAGCCTCGGTTTTGTTGTCTTTATGGTTGGCTAAATAGTGATATAATTTAAATAAATAAAAAATTTTAAAATATTCAGCAAACAATATATTGAGGTGTAAAAATGAATGTTTTTAAATTTGTTTCACCAGAAATTATTTTCGGCCCGGGAACTCTAGCGGAATGTGGCTTGAGTGCCAGCCAGCTCGGGGCACGGCGTATTTTTGTGGTAACGGACAAGGGTGTACAGGCCAGTGGGTGGCTACAGCAGGCCCTAGAAAACTTATCTGACAATGGCTTGGAGTATGTCGTCTGGAAGGATGTATCATCAAACCCCAAGGACTACGAAATTTACACCGGGGTACATAAATATCTGGCGAATGGCTGTGATTCTTTACTGGCTATTGGGGGTGGCAGCCCCATTGATGCAGCGAAAGCGGTAGCTTTACTCGTGTCCAATGGTGGCGAGCTTTCCGATTATGAGGAGATTGACAGTATCAGACGGCCCTTGCCACCAATGATAGCCATTACCAGCACAGCTGGTTCCGGTTCTGAGGTATCGCAGTTTTCCATTATTTTAAATGCACCGGAGAAACGAAAAATGACCCTTGTTTCCAAGTCCTTGATCCCCTATATCTCCATACATGATCCTGAGCTATTGGCAACCTTAGATACCAAAGTAATGATATGTTCCGGGGTGCATGTATTGACGCATGCCATCGAAGCCTATGTTTCCAGAGCAGCTACCCCGCTATCTGATTTAAATGCATTAAATGCCATCAAATTAGTTGCAGATACCCTTAGATTGGTCAAGAATGGCTCGCGCAGTAAGGAAGTCCACGGGTGTCTGGCTATGGCCAATCTCCATGCAGGACTAGCCTTTTCCAATGCCATCTTAGGAGCTGTACACGCCATGACGCATCAGATCAGTGGTTGGTTAGACATCCCGGCTGGTGTAGTGGACGCAGTTTTATTACCCCATGTGGTGGAATTTAATTTACCTGCTAATCAACTAAAGTATGCCAGAGTAGCCGAAGCACTGGGCGAAAAAGTTACCTCCGTAGATGATGGTGCAAAGAAAATAACAGGTGCCATTAAAAATTTATTGGCTGAATTGGAATTACCGGATCAGCTTTCCCAACTGGGCATTAATAGTAAGCTATACCCTATTCTAGCCCAAAATATTATTCGGGATGTGTGCTTGGTAACGAATCCTAGGGACATTCAAATAAACGATATTTCTGAGATATTAAGAAGGGCTTACTAAATGGACAAACCAATATATGATCAAGATTTATTAAATAAGCTCACAGGTGTTCGCTCCACTAGACTTAGTCATTACGTAGAGCTTAGACGAACCATTGAAGAAATGACCAAGCAAAATAAACGGTTGGCAATCATCAATCAGATTGCCCGCAGTATTACTGTGGCTATGTCCTATGATGAGATTATTGACCGGGTGGCAGAACCCCTTAAAGAAGTAATTCCCTATGACCTGTTAAGCTTTTGTCTGCTGGACGGGGAACAACTGGTGATTAAATCGGGTATCCCCAGGGAACAGGTGATTTTAGGGGTAGGAACGGTATTACCCCGGGAAAAATCAGCCCCCTGGCGTGCTATGGAGGAGAAACGATGTTTCTTGCGGCAAAACATCTGGAACGATCCAGAAAAATATGGGGAGGATAGTGAGCTTAAAAAGATAGGTATTCGCTCAGTTATTATGGCACCGCTGCTGATCAAGGATGAGGTAATTGGTACTCTGAATTTTGGCAGCAAAGGAACCTTTGCTTATTCCCAGGGTGAATTTATTTTTGTTCAACAGCTAGCAGATCAATTGGCTGTTTGCCTTCAGAACAATCGATTATTTAGTGAGGTATTAAAAAATCAAAGGGCCTGGGAAGAAACCTTTCGTGCTGTCCCAGATACTCTCTACACAATCAATAGTGATTTTGCCATTATGAATATTAATAAGGCCCAACTCAAGGGTATCGACTACCGCCAGTTGTTAGGAAGAAAATGTTATGAAGTATTTAGTGACGACAGCAAACCCTGCGAACCCTGTCCTGCCAGACAGGCCTTAAACACCAGTAAGCCGGCCTATGAACAAATAACCCGTGAATTATCCCGAATTCTTGACGTCTATGCCTTCCCAGTTGTTAATGGGGCTGCTCAGGTTGTAGGGGTAGTCAACTACACCAAGGATGTTACGGAACAAATCCATATGCAGGGACAACTGATCCATTCAGCCAAATTAGCTGCAGTGGGAGAGCTGGCCGCCGGGGTAGCCCATGAATTGAATAGCCCCTTAACGGCTATTTTAGGCAATGCCCAGATTTTATTACGTCGTTTAGGACAAGAACACCCGGGCTATCCGCTGTTGGTAGATGTTAAGAATTGCGGTTCCCGGTGCAAAAGGATTATTCAAAACTTACTAACCTTTTCCCGTCAGGAACAATGTAACCTTGAAGAGGTCCACTTGAATCGAGTTGTGGAGAATAGTCTGGCTCTGGTCTCGTATCAAATAAATAAAAGTAATATAAAAATAATCACGCAGCTTCAGCCCAATTTACCCACCGTATTGGGGAAACAGCAGCAGTTGGAACAAGTTATTGTTAATCTACTGCTCAATGCCAGAGATGCTTTAAAAGGCTCATCAGAGGGTGAAATTAATGTAACCACGGGCTGGCATCAAAGAGATAACGGGTTACCTGAGACCTTTATTTCTGTTAGGGATAATGGGTGTGGCATAGAGAAGCAACATCTGGCCAAAATATTTAATCCTTTTTTTACTACAAAGGATATTGCCAAAGGAACCGGTTTAGGGCTTTCAGTAAGTTTTGGGATAGCGCAAAGCCATGGCGGGCGAATTGTAGTGCAGAGTGAGCCCGGTGGGGGAAGCAACTTTAGTTTGTTTATTCCCTTGGGTGAGAAGGAGAGGGCCAAGTGAAGCGTCAAATAAATGTTTTAGTGGTTGATGATGAAGTGGAAGTATGCAATTTTTTTGTTTTTTTGCTTGACGACAAAGGTTATCAGGTGAGCACTGCGTACACTGGTCAGGAGATGCTGCAGCAGCTAAACAGACAGTCCTTTGATTTAGCCTTAGTTGATTTAAGGCTTCCAGATACCGATGGCCTTAAGTTGCTGAAACAGATTAAGGCCAAACAAGCTCAGTGCCAAGTTATCATTATGACAGGCTATAGTACCGTAAAAACGGCAGTAGAGGCAGTCAAACTAGGAGCTTACGACTATGTTGAAAAGCCCTTTGAAGAGATTACGGATGTAGAGCAATTAATTGAAGCAGCTCTTAGAGAAACAGAAGGTATGTCTAACCAAAGACATTCTCATATGGTTGAGGAGCTAGCGGACAGTGGTTTCATTTGTTGCCAGGACAGCCCTTTGATAAAAATACTTGATTTAGCCAAGAAGATTGCCAATAAAAATTTAACAGTACTGATTCAAGGAGAAACAGGTGTTGGCAAGGAGATCGTGGCTCGCTATATACACAGTCAAAGTCCCAGGGCCAACAATCCCTTCATTGCGGTAAACTGTGCGGCCTTTACGGAGAATCTGTTGGAAAGCGAATTGTTTGGCCATGAGAAAGGTTCTTTCACCGGTGCTCAGAGTGCCCGTAAGGGAATATTCCAAATTGCTAATGGTGGTACTTTGTTTTTAGATGAAATTGGGGATGCCAGCCCGGCTATTCAAGTCAAGCTGCTACGCGTACTGGAAAGTGGCGAATACTTGCCTGTAGGCGGCGAGAAATTTCAGAGGACGGATATCAGAGTAATTGCTGCCACCAACCTACCTTTGGCGGAAGCCGTTGCCACCAAAAAATTTCGTGAGGACTTGTACTATCGTTTAAACGCTGTAATTCTTGAAATTCCTCCCTTACGAGAAAGGCTGTGCGATATTGAGTTGTTAGCCAACTATTTTGCCAGAAAGCTACCTTATTTTGAGGCTCGGGAAGATGTTTTAATTCAACCAGATGCTTTACAAATGCTATTGAATTATCCCTGGCCCGGCAATGTCAGAGAGCTTGCCAATGTGATGGCTCGGGCCGTTGTTTTGGCTGAACAAGGAAAAATTACAACAGATACCCTACCTGATATCATCATAAACCAGCGGAAACAGGCAACCCCTGGCTTGCCAGGGCTAGTGGGTGAGGATACAGGGGAAATAATAGAACATTTTTCCCAGGTGGTGGCTAACCATTTGGCATCCATACCGGTTGATTTGAATGACCTCACCCGAAGACTTAAAGAGGCCCAGTACTATATTATCCGAAGGATTGTTCAGGAGGGAGTAGCCCGCGCCCAGGGAAACCGTGAGCAAGCCGCCAGAGAAATGAACTGCACCACCAGAGTATTAAGGTATTATCTACATGAGCGGGGTTAGTCAATAATTCAACGGCACGAGCCGATTTTTCGGCCTTGTGCCGTTTTTTTGACATAGTAGACCAACCAGCCGCTGGGTAAGACATTTGATAAATGAAACTATGCTTGGTTGTCAGGACAGAAAGTATAAAATTTTCGACATGCCTAAGGCAAACTGGACCTTTAGGTTAGGCCCTTTCAGGGTATTGGGGCAAGAACTAATGATTAATTAAAGTCAAATTATTCAGTCTATTCTAATAAAAGTGGCATGAAACTTGCGTAATCAGTTTTGCAGATACCCACTGCAAAACAGTGGAGACAAAGGGAGGTAGTGTGGTGTTAAAAGACTATGTACTGGCTACGTCAATTGAAGAGGCCTTGGTCTGCTTAAAGACTTATGCAGGTCAAGCGAGGGTTATTGCCGGTGGAACCGATGCCATGTTAGATCTTTCTGCCAAAAAAATGACAACCAGTTGTTTGCTTGATATTACCAAGGTTAAAGAATTAAAAAAGATTGAGTCTATGGATGGTCAAATCGTCATTGGGGCGGCAGTAACTCACAGTGAAGTGAAAAACTCTGATTTAATTAGGACCAAAGCTCCTCTCTTGGCTGAGGCTTCCGGTTCAGTTGGCTCGTTACAAATTAGAAATACAGCCACTGTGGTGGGAAACGTAGTCAATGCTCAGCCAGCGGCTGATGCTGCGGTAGCTCTGATGGCCCTCGGGGCAGTGGTGGAAATTACAGAAGACGCTGGAACCAGCTATGTACCGATAGAAGAAATGTATCTGGGGGTAGGCCAATCAAAGGTAGATCCCACGAAGCAAATTGTTACTTCGATTCGTTTTCCTGCCTTATTACCTGGTCAAGGTTCAGCTTTTGTCAGGTTAGCCCAACGGGGTGCACTGGCTTTACCCATGCTGAATGTGGCAGTTGTCTTGTCACTTTGTGAAGATAAAGTAGAATGGGTTCGCATTGTCATGGCACCGGTTGCCCCCAAGCCTTTGCGGGCGTTAGATGCGGAAACGCATCTGCAGGGAGCAGTAATTAACGATGAACTTATTGCCAAGGCAGCCAAGCTAGCTGTTTCGGAAGCCACTCCCCGGGACAGCGCACTGCGAGGTTCTGCGGAATATCGAAAAGGTGTGCTAGAGGTACTGGTCCGCCGGGCATTACAGCAGGCGGTAACTGCCGCCAGATAATGTAGGGTAAATAGTCACTAATCTTTCGAGGGAGGAATTGCGGTGCAGAAAAAAATCTTGAAATTTAAGCTAAACGGCGAGCTTATGGAATTACTTGTTTCGCCGAGCGATACTTTGGTCGATGTAGTAAGAGATCAATTGGGCTTAACCGGAACAAAAAAGGGCTGTGGCAAGGGAGAATGCGGTGCCTGTACTGTCATTATGAATGGACAAAGTGTAAACTCTTGCATTGTTCCGGCCATGCAGGCAATGGATGCTGAGGTTGAAACCATTGAAGGTATTGGCACCAGTGATAAAATGCATCCCCTTCAGGAAACTTTTATTGATTATGGTGCCATTCAATGTGGTTTTTGTACGCCTGGTATGATTATGTCGGCCAAGGCATTACTGGATGGTAATCTATCCCCCAGTCGGCTACAGATTAAAGAGACTATTGCTGGTAATATTTGCCGTTGCACTGGTTATGTAAAAATTGAGCAAGCCGTTCTGGCTGCTGCAGATAAGTTGAAAGCAACTAAAGATAAGTAGGGGAGGGAAAACCGTGAAGAAAGATTATACTGTGGTAGGTAAAAATATACGTAAATTGGATGCGCTAGAGAAAGCTATGGGTGCAGCCACCTTTACCACCGACATTAAGCTGCCAGGTATGTTATACGGCAAGGTATTGCGTAGTCCGTATCCCCATGCCAGGATCGTTAAAATTGATACCAGCAAGGCCGAGGCTTTGCCAGGGGTTAAGGCGGTGGCTACCTATCTGAATACCCCCAGGGTAAAATTTAATACTTCTGCTACCTCTACCTTTACCATCCCTCCTCTGCAGCCGGTAGAGGACCAATATATTTTTGACTCTGTGGTGCGTTACGTGGGTGACGAGGTAGCTGCAGTAGCTGCCACTAGTAAAAAAGTAGCTGAAGAGGCACTAGAATTAATCGAAGTTGAGTATGAATTATTGCCCACTGTTTTTGATCCCTTGGAAGCAATGAAAGAAGATGCCCCCAGTCTACATCATTGTGAAGCAGGCAAAAATGTACCCGGTGAAAAAATCCATATTGAAATGGGGGACATTGAGCTGGGCTTCGCCGAAGCAGACAATGTCTTCGAACACACCTTTAAATTACCTGTACAAAAACAGGCTCAGATGGAAACCCAAGCAGCAGTAGCCCAAGTTTCTGTAGATGGTAAGGTTACGGTTTGGTCCACTACCCAGACACCCCACCCGTCTCGCAGAATCTTAGCCACTATTTTTGGCTTGCCCTACAGCAAGGTGCGCGTACTGAACCCTCCTTACATTGGTGGTGGTTTTGGTGTGCGTATCGGTTTGTCGGCTAAGGCTGAGCCTATTGCACTGGCCTTGGCTATGCTGGCCAAACAGCCTGTCAAGGTTGTCTATGATCGAAAGGAAGACTTCATTGCTTCCGATACCCGCCACTCGGGCTACGTGACAGTTAAGACAGGAGTTAAGAAGGATGGTACCTTTACAGCCCGTAAAATCGTGGGCATTTTAAACTCCGGCGCCTACTGTAGTTGGAGTGCCGAAGCCCCCGGGGTGTTGGGGGCTATGGGCCTTTCCATTTACTACTGTCCCAACCAGATGTACGACGGCCATAGTGTTTATACAAATACGACCCCGGCTGGTGCCATGCGGGGCTTTGGCAATCCTCAAGGCATGTTTGCTGTGGATTCCCAAGTAGATATAATTGCCGAGGCATTACGTATGGATCCGATGGAAATAAGGCGAAAAAATATTATGCGGCCGGGTCTACCCTGGGTATTACCTTATCCTTGCCAGAGTTCCGGTCTGGAAGAGTGTATGGATCTGGGCGCTAAGGCCATTGTTTGGGATCAGCGGGGGAAGCAAAATCAGGATCGTGATACTATCCGTCGGGGGATCGGTATGGCCATCGGTACCCACGTGTCCAATGCTTGGCCCTTCTGTGGGGACTACTCCAATGCTTATGTAACGGTTCAACAGGATGGCTCTATTCAGGTGGCCAGCGGAGTACCGGATATGGGGACCGGGACAATTACCACATTAAGTCAAATGGCCGCTGAAGTAATGGGTATTGCCTTCGAGCAAGTTGGGATTACCTTCGCAGATACCGAGTCTACTCCCTTTGAAATTGGTAGTCATGCCAGCCGAACCTGCTATGCTTCCGGTACTGCGGTGGTAGCTGCGGCTCAGGATGCCAAAAAACAAGTGTTTGAATATGCTGCCAATATGCTAGAGGTTACTCCTGGTGAGCTAGATATCGAAAATGGGATTATTTATTCCACCCTTACCCAAGAAAAAAGCATCTCCCTAGGGCAAGTGGCCATGGAAGCCCACCTGCGGGGACAGCAGTTCATTGGTGTTGGCCGCATTATACCGCAAAACGCCCCCCCTTATTTGGCTCATTTTGCCGAAGTTGAAGTGGATACCGAGACCGGCAAGGTAAGGGTCACCAAAATGGTAGCTGCCCATGATGTAGGTAAAGCGATTCATCCGCTCATTGTCGAGGGGCAATTGGAAGGTGGCTTGGCCATGGGGATCGGTTATGCCCTAAGTGAAGAAATTAAATATGATGACCGAGGCAGGCAGTTGAACAATGGGTTCCATAAATACATGTTGCCTACCGCTATGGATATTCCAGAATTAGAGGCCATTATCGTGGAAGCAGAGGACCCTACAGGTCCCTTTGGTGCCAAAGGGGTTGGTGAAACAGGCTTAGTGGCCACGGCTGCGGCCATTGCTAATGCAGTCTATGATGCTATTGGCATTCGCTTCTTTGAAATACCTCTAACGGAGGAACGGGTATATAGGGCCCTCAAGGAATGTAAGTAGTAATAATTAAACAGGGGGCACCTTCAACGTAAGGTGTCCCTGCTATTTCAACTAGCGGAGGGCCATCCAGTACGGACCAAAAGTAATACTGGTAGAAAAAGCCATTGGCCATATGTTGACACACAATAGTACTAAGATTATCAGAGAAGGATTTAAAGGAACTTGCCTGGGGCCATGTTTTTTGAGTGCCTTACTATCTTTTGAGAAAGGTTGGTCTAAATGGAACGGCTTGTATGGGTAAAAGGAGCTGGTGACCTAGCCACCGGAGTCGCCCACCGACTACACGGCAGTGGTTTTAAGGTGATAATGACAGAAATTCCTCGGCCAACCATGGTGCGACGGACTGTTTCCTTTGCAGAAGCAGTCTATGAAGGGCAGTGGCAGGTAGAGGGAAGTACGGCTGTTCTGGTTAAGGATATCAATGAGATCGCGAACGTCTTTAAACAAAAGATGATTCCGGTACTCGTTGATCCAGCCGGACAACAGGTAAAGGTACTGAGGCCAGATGTGCTGGTTGACGCTATCATTGCGAAAAGAAACACGGGTACGCATAGAAATTTGGCACCGATTGCCATCGGTTTAGGTCCTGGCTTTACTGCCGGGGTAGATGTACATGCAGTTATCGAAACCAATCGGGGACATTACCTTGGTAGAGTAATTTTAAATGGGACAGCCCAACTGGATACGGGTAGCCCTAGTCCGGTAGAGGGCTATACCCGGGAACGATTGCTGCGCTCCCCTGCGGAAGGTGTTTTCGTTCCCTGTGTGACTATCAACAGTGTTGTTCAGTCCGGGCAAACTATCGGCTTTGTTGGAGGCGAGCCGGTAAACGCAGGCATTAACGGAGTATTAAGGGGACTGTTACGAGGTGGCCTGTGGGTCCATAAAGGTCTCAAGTTGGGAGATATCGACCCTAGGGAGGATTGTTTAGAACACTGTTTCACCATTTCTGATAAAGCGCGAGCTATTGCCGGAGGTGTACTAGAAGCAATGTTGTATTTACAACGACATTCTAGTTAGTTAACATAAAAATGAATGGAAAAATACGAATAGTATTGTCAATGTGGGTATGGGAACCGAGGATAAATAATGAATCCTCGGTTTTTATTATTTTTATTTCTTGAGAAATTTCTAAACTAATTTCATTTTATGTTAAAGGTAAAACAAACAAAACTTACAAAATGCTCGAAACCCGCTAAAGTACTGTATTCGGCAATTTTCGGCAGAAATGAGATGAGTAAAAGCGTTTTGTTGAGGTAATCTTAAGATTACGCCAAGTTTATTTTTCTTTTATCCTTTTTCTTTGTTTTCTCTTTAAAAATTAACAGGAGGTGGTGAAAACAATCATTTTATAAAATTAAAGGAGGGGCTGTACTTGGACTACCGGAAAAATAAGACGCCAGTATTATTAGTGGCTATTGCATTCTTGGGCCTTTGTCTTCAGCTCCCGTTTCAAATCTTAAATCATTTACCAATTCAGCAAAGAGTAACAGTAGGAGATAAACTTAGTTTTGACATTGGATTACCTAAATATGTAGAGAACAACTTATTAGAGTATTCTATTAAAAATAATGTAAAATCTACATCGATGATAAAAACAGAAAGTCTTACTCCTGTAGCAGCTACACCCGGTCAGTTAGATGTGCAGGTCAAACTTTTTGGCTTTATCCCGGTTAGAAAGATGACAGTCAGTGTCGTACCAGAGATTAGAGTTATTCCCGGTGGACAGGCGGTTGGGGTTATGGTGGAATCTGAAGGTGTGATGGTTGTTGGTAGATCTGCCATTGTGGATGAACAGGGGAAAAGACATAATCCAGCTGCCGAAGCAGGTGTTCAGTTGGGGGATACCCTATTAAAGGTCAATGACCAAAGGGTAGAAACCGAGAACCAAGCCCAGGAGATGATTAATAACATGGGGAAAGATGGCAAAGTACTGGGGATGGAGTTCAAGGACAGGGATTCTCATGAAATTTACCATACGAAAATTACACCCATTTACTGTAAAGAAACCAGACGGTATCGGGTGGGGCTTTTTGTCCGAGATAGTACCGCTGGTGTAGGTACCATGACATTTTATGATCCAGCAAGTAAATCCTATGGTGCCTTGGGTCATATTATTAGTGATATTGATACCTGTCGTCCCATCAATTTAAGCAAAGGTAAGGTTGTGGGAGCACAAATTGAGGGAATTAGAATGGGTAAAAAGGGACAACCGGGAGAAAAAATGGGAGTATTCCAGCGGGGAGAAGGTATTGGAGGAAATATTACAAAAAATACTAACTGTGGTATTTTCGGCAAACTTGATCAAGCCCCGGAAAATACTTACATGAAAGAAGCTATTCCTGTCGCCATGGCCAATCAAGTAAAAGAAGGGCCGGCTGAGATTTATACAGTTCTCCAAGGAAATAAAATTGAAAAATACTCCATTGAGGTAGAGCAAATCAATCTACATGGTCGTGCTGAAGGGAAAGGTATGATTATTAAAATTACAGACCAAAACCTATTGAAAAAAACGGGTGGTATTATCCAGGGGATGTCAGGAAGCCCGATAATTCAAGATGGTAGGCTTATTGGAGCAGTAACTCATGTCTTTGTCAATGATCCTACTAAGGGTTATGGCGTTATGGCAGAGTGGATGTTGTATGATTCAGGAATGTTCCCCAAACAAGTGAGCGAGAGAAAAAATGCAGAATTTGACGCTAGACGTAATGTGGCGTGTTAAATTGATCAAAATTTAAATTTTTAGTCAAATTTGTGTCGAATTGAATTAATTTAACCTTTTTAGTAAATTTTTCCGTTTTTAAAGAAGGAGTTTATACCCCGCCTGTCGAAAGCTATAGAGCATTAGAAAGATATTCCAGATAATGGAAAAGAAAAGAAAAATAGGAGGCGGGGTTGTACATTATGATTAGAAAGGCGATAAAAGTTTTATTAGCAGATGATAACAGAGAATTCTGTGAACTATTAAAGGAGTTTATCAACCAGCAAGACGATCTTGTCTTGGTCGGTATTGCCAATAATGGTTTGGAGGCTTTGGAGATCATAGATCAGCAATCACCGGATGTAATGGTGCTGGATGTTATTATGCCTCATTTAGATGGCATTGGTGTATTAGAGAAAATTTCTACCGGTGCTATTGCACATAAACCTAAGGTAATTATGTTAACTGCCTTTGGACAGGAAAATATTACGGCCCGGGCTGTGGAATTAGGGGCAGATTATTATATTTTAAAACCTTTTGATTTTGCTGTCTTAGCTAACAGGATTCGTCAATTGGCCGATGGTGTTGCAGTAGGCCAGTACATTTCTGTCAGTAAGCCACGTAACTTAGATGTGGCAGTTACCAATATTATTCACGAAATGGGAGTTCCAGCCCATATTAAAGGCTATCATTATCTCCGTGAGGCGATCCTTTGTGTTATCAATGAAGTTAATCTTCTGGGAGCTGTCACCAAAGAGCTTTACCCGATGATTGCACAAAAATATCAGACCACTCCTAGCCGTGTGGAAAGAGCTATTCGTCATGCCATTGAATTGGCTTGGGATCGCGGTAATATCGAAATGATGACTAAATTCTTTGGTTACACCATCAATCTGGAACGTGGTAAACCCACCAATTCCGAGTTTATTGCCATGGTAGCGGATAAGTTGAGAATTGAGAGTAAAGTTAGTTAAATTAGGATTTTCAGGGTTCAGAATCTTGGGAATTTATTTCATAAAAAAACACCGCTAAAATCCAAGCGGTGTTTTTTTATGTATAGTTTAACTAAAGATGCAAATGCAGCAGGATTTGAGGTTATAATCATGATGGAATATTGTTTCTCAAAGTGGCTCAAACAATGGTAGCATAGGCTAATCAGTTTTTAGAAGTTTCAATAAACCTGGGAGGGGGATTTTTATATGTTTGAAACACAAAGATTAGTTATTGAAAACATGACAGTAGATGATTTTGAGCCGCTTAAACATATATTGACTGATCCTGTTACCATGCAGTTTTGGCCTGCACCCTTTTCAAATGAACAGGTAATGAACTGGATTAATAAAAACGTAACGAATTATACAGAATATGGCTTCGGAAGATGGTTAATAAAA
The DNA here is from genome assembly GCA_946411205.1 of uncultured Desulfotomaculum sp. Classification (GTDB taxonomy): domain Bacteria; phylum Bacillota; class Desulfotomaculia; order Desulfotomaculales; family Desulfotomaculaceae; genus Desulfotomaculum. The sequence goes on along the minus strand of CAMKDG010000035.1, from coordinate 2,976 downwards.
TTAAAAACTAATAATGTTATTATAGGTGATTGTGGATTTCTTGTTTCGGATATAAATGATAGAATCGAAAACGACCTAGGGTATATAATTTACTCAAAATATTGGAGGCAAGGATATGGCTTGGAAGCTGCCCAGGCCTGCCTAGAGCATGGATTTACTAGATTTAATATGAAAAGGATAGTGGCAAATATGCCCTATGATCATTACGCCTCCATAAAGGTTGCCGAGAAGCTTGGCATGATCAAAGAGAAGGAGTTTTTAAATAAAAGAAACAGAGATATTCTCACTTTTCTCTATGTAAAAGAAGTATAATTGCCATAAAAATTAACAGGGAGTGCAACCTTCGTGAAATTAACGGTGCTAGTCGATAATAATACGCTGATTGATCGGTATTTCTTAGCGGAACCTGCTCTATCTTTCTTTATTCAAACAGGTAATAAAAATATCTTATTTGATACAGGGTATTCTGATATCTTTATCCGAAATGCTGAGAAGATGGGAATTAATCTTAAAGAGCTAGATTATCTAGTTCTTTCTCATGGTCATATGGACCATACCTGGGGTCTTGAACCTTTAATGCGCCTATATACGGAGTCTAGAATAGAACAAAATGCTATCCTTTATCCTACGGTTGTTGCACATCCTTTGGTATTGGAAACGAAAATAGTTGAGGGAGTAGGAGAAATAGGAAGTATTGTATCCAAGACAAAACTATCCCGTCACTTTAAACTGAATTTACAAAAAGTACCGGTATGGTTAACCGAAAACCTGGTATTCCTTGGTGAAATTCCAAGAATCTTTGAATATGAAGCTACTCCCCCAATGGGGTCTGTCATTGATGAGCATAAAACTATGGCTGACTATTTAATGGATGATACAGGATTAGTGTTTAAATCAAGCGAAGGGTTAGTAATTATCGTTGGTTGTTCACACTCAGGGATTTGCAATATTATTGAGTATGCGAAGAAGATTTGTCATGATGAGAGAGTCGTGAATGTTATCGGTGGGTTTCATTTGCTGAATCCTGCTAAACAACAACTGGAGGGTGTTCTAAAATACCTAGAGACATTACAGCCCAAGGAAGTTCACGCTTGTCACTGTACAGACCTGCATTCTAAGATTCAGTTATCAAAGGTAGTAAATCTGAAGGAAGTAGGAGTTGGTTTGAGCTTGCAATACTAGGGGAACTAGGTCCTATCTATAAAGCACCTCTCGGCTGAGAGGTGCTTTATAGATAGATAATTTTTAATGTAGTAATTTATAACTAGTTATTCTAAATAATTTACCAAACATTCTTCCACCATTCTTTTGCACAATATTGATAGAACCTTTGGCATATTTGGAAAACAAAGGCTGATAGGTGGAATTGGATAGTTTCACTTGGGAGTACAGATTTAGCATGCCGGGAGTTGCTAGATCAATGGTTTCTCTCATGTTATAAACGCCCCCTTACAATACTTTCTGTTTATAAATCGTAAGATAACTATACTATAAACCTAAGCTGTTTTTAAAGATAATCTTATTGGTATTATGGATAATAATAGGACTAAATGTCTGAAAGAGAAAAACTAACAAAATTAAGTTACATAAGGATAAAAAAGCAAGTCCTTTATGTAAGAGAATATAGCAAGATGAAAAATACCGAAATTAAGACTGTAAAGGAAAAAAATTACAATATTTGGGAGCGATACTTGACTTACCCTACTATTAACATTAGAATGAAGGTGGTAAGGTGGTGTATTGTGGATGAATACAAGAGCAATCGCCCGAGTCGATAAAAGAACAAAAGATTTGGCTAAAAGAATACATGCCAACGAAATTGCTGTTATATGTCATAAGGAATTAGATAAAGTAGCAGCAGATTCATTAATTGCAGCGAAGGTTAAAGTTGTCGTTAACACCGTCCCCTCATTAAGTGAGGATTATCCAAACCAGGGGCCGATTACTCTATTAGAGGCGGGTATCACCATTCTTGATAATGCTGGGAATCACCTCATGGAGGTAATTCGAGAAGGTGACGAACTGGAGATACGGGGCAACGTTGTTTGGCATAACGGACAGAGGATTGCTGAAGGAAATTTGTTAACACTTAAGCAGGTTAAAGATCACATGGAGGAATCCCGGAGCCGTATGGACCGGGTCTTGTCGCGTTTTATTCATAATACTTTGGATTATGCCCGAAATGAAGTGGATTTTGTTTGTGGGGGACTCAATATCCCTGATGTCGCAACCTCATTTAAGGGTAAACATACCCTGATTGTGGTGCGGGGTCACAATTACAAGCAAGACTTAAACGCCATCAAATCCTACATTGATGAAGTACATCCTGTTCTAATCGGTGTTGACGGTGGCGCTGACGCATTGTTGGAATTTGGTTATAAACCTAATATGATTATTGGTGATATGGATAGTATCACTGATCAAGCTCTTTGTTGTGGTGCTGAACTGGTGGTTCATGCTTATCCCGATGGTAGAGCACCGGGTATGGAAAGGGTTCACGACTTGGGTCAACAGGCCAGAATTTTTCCTGCTCCGGGAACCAGTGAAGATATTGCTATGATGTTAGCGTATGAGAATGGTACCGAATTAATTGTGGCAGTTGGCACCCATTCCAATATGCTAGATTTCTTGGAAAAGGGCCGCAAGGGTATGGCCAGTACCTTCTTGGTACGCTTAAAAGTAGGGGATATCCTGGTAGATGCCAAAGGAGTTAGCCAACTGTACAAAAATCGGGTAAAAATGAAATATGTGGGCCAAATTTTGCTAGCCGGACTGGTGCCTTTGGCAGTTGTAGTGGCGATGGCCCCGCCTACCAGAGAGTTATTTAGATTACTGGTACTAAATGTAAGATTAATCCTTGGGGTGTAGGAGGACTCTAACTCTATGATTATAGATTATCGCTACCACATTGCTTCGTTGGTGGCAGTTTTTATAGCCCTTGGTATTGGCATTCTGGTTGGCAGTGCGGTACTGGGC
>CAMKDG010000034.1 GCA_946411205.1 uncultured Desulfotomaculum sp. | reverse complement strand
CTATTCATCTATACCTATTCAGCCTGCCTTTCAAACTTCCTCTACACAATTCGCGACTTTTTACCCATTACCTTTTCACCTAACTAATATAAACTGCTCACTTCCTTTATAAGCAAAAAATCTCCATTTGTTTAGAGAACATTCGGACTATGCTATACTAACTCTATAATTTATTAGAAAATAATAGAAATAAAATGTATTTAGGATTAAATGAGGTATTCTATGAACGCTATTGAAACTAACTATTACAAGCTTTTAAGCTCTCTTAGTTTGGCTATGGATTTAGGTTCCCGGGGATTAATGTATCATCATCAGAGGGTGGCTTTAATTGCTTTACAAATAGGTAAACTTTATGGGTTAAGCCAGGAGCAATTGGAAAGGCTTTTTACTGCCGCCATCCTACATGATGCTGGTTCCAGTACCTGGGAGGAAAAGCAGCAATTAATAGAATTTAATACAACGAAAACCCTTAACCATTGTAAAAAAGGCTATCAATTATTTTATCAACATCCGTTATTCCATAATATTGCGGATATCATATTGTATCATCATGATAGATGGGATGGCCTTTGCAATAGTTCGGGCAGGTCAAAAAATGAAATTCCTCTAGAAAGTCGCATTATCCACCTAGCAGATCGAATTGATGTATTAGTCCAGGATAATGTCTATGTTCTAGGGCAAAAGAAACAAATCTGCCGTATTATTAATGCGGAAAGCAAAAGGTTATTAGATCCTTTCTTGATAGAAGCTTTTAATGACTTGAGTGAAAGAGAATGTTTCTGGCTAGATCTTCATTCGGAATTTATTGACGATGTATTGGCCCATCATTGCCCGGTAATTACTAAACAATTAGAAGTACTAGAGATAATGCCGATAGCACAAACCATGGCTAAGGTTATTGATTTTAAAAGCCCCTTTACCAGGAAGCATTCTGTGGGTGTGGCTGAGGTTTGTTATTTCTTAGCACAAAAAGCTGGTTTTACATCAGGTCACTGTGATATTTTAAAGGTGTCAGGTTTGTTACACGATTTGGGTAAGCTGGGTATACCTGACACAATTCTTGATAAACCAGGAAAATTAACTTCCCGTGAATTCGATATTATGAAGAGGCATACTTATTACACCTATCACATCCTTAAGATGGTAGACGGTTTTGGAACAATTAATCATTACGCATCTTGTCACCATGAAAAATTAAACGGTAGAGGCTATCCTTTTAAGCTAGATGGTAAAGAAATAAAAACAGGCGCAAGAATAGTAGCTGTTGCCGACATATTTACTGCTTTAACAGAGGATCGACCGTATAGAAAAGAGATGGAAAAAAAGCAGGTAGTTGAAATTTTACAGGATCAAGTAAAAGCCGGTGTAATCGATAATGAGCTGACAATACTTTTACTAACTAACTATGAAGAAGCTCTATGGTCTAGGCAAAACTGTTCATAACAAATGAAAAAAGTCCTCTACCATATAAACCTATGGGTAGAGGATTTTTTATACTATTTCTCAAGAGGTAGCAAATAGTAAATAAATGGAAAATAAAGCTAGAGTGCATAAAGAAGAAGATAGTTAACTAAAATACAATTATTGGAATTTAATAACCCTAAATGGAATATTATGGTATTTGGTTGTGTATGTTACACTATCATTGACGCTAGCTTGGCGGCGTTCAGGAGGTGAACTGCTATGAAGTTTGTCAACCTGAACAAACTAGGTAAATGGTTAGTCACGATGGCGGTAGTATTGTCCTTTATGTTTGGCAACCTGGTAGAGAATAAATTTCAGGTGGTACAAAACATTCAGGGAGCGGTGGAAAATATACATACCGCTACATTACCGTCCGGCAATAAAATTAAAGAAAGGTTTGATGCCTACTACAAAGAAGCAGAAAAAACGTATAATGCGATTAAAATCGGTACAGTTATTAGCATGGCTATTCTTATAAGTTCGCTACCCAAACAAAAAAATCGTGGGCCGTGAAGAGGAGGATAAGCTTACCCACTTAAAAAAGTTTAAATCCTTTCTTGACAAACAAAAGTCTCCTGTGTAAAATCAGTACATGACAAAGTACATCAAGAAACCCTGAGAAGGGGAAAAGTAATTTGGGTCTTATCTTGCAGAGAGCTGGTGATAGGTGCGAACCAGTAGATAACACAAATGAATTCCTCCCCAGAGGGGATCTGCCGAAACACAGCGAGATAAAGAAGATGTTGTGCATTAGGTAGATACGGGAAGATACCCGTTATAACAATTGAGTGGATTAGAATGATTTTTTTCTGATCAACAAGGGTGGCAACGCGGGAGAATACCTCTCGTCCCTATCGGACTGATCATCCGTTAGGGGCGGGAGGTTTTTATATTTTCCACCCCGGCGGGCAAAAAATTTTTGGAGGGATTACAGATGATGAAAGACAAAAAGTATCTCTTGATTCCGGGCCCCACACCAGTTCCGCCCCGGGTGGTAGAAGCCATGTCCCAACCCATCATTGGGCACCGTAGTGTAGAGTTTCAAACCGTGATGGAAAGGGTTACTGGTAAATTAAAAAAGGTATTTCAGACTGAAAATCATGTTTTCATTCAGGGTAGTTCCGGTACAGGTGCGTTAGAAGCAGCAGTAGTGAACTTGGTGAATGCCGGAGATAAAGTACTGGCCCTATCCTGTGGTAAATTTGGGGAACGTTTTGCAGAGTTGGCCCGTATTTATGGCGGGGAAGTAGATTTTGTAGATTTTGGCTGGGGTTATGATATCGACCTAAATGTAGTTAAGAAAAAATTAGAGGCAGATCCAGATATTAAAGTTGTGTTTGCCACCCAGAATGAGACGTCCACCGGTATTCAAAATGATATTGAAGGATTAGGTAAATTAGTAGCTCAGCATGACGCAGTGCTGGTTGTGGATGCTGTCAGCGGGTTAGCAGCCATAGATTTAAAAACGGATGAATGGCAGGTTGACGTGGTAGTCAGTGGTTCTCAAAAAGCCTTTATGTTACCGCCGGGTCTCGCTTTTATTAGCGTAAGCGAAAAGGCCTGGAAAAAAATTGAGCAAAATACCACTCCCAAATATTATTTTGACCTGCTCAAGGCGAAAAAGAATATAGCCAAATGGAATACAACCTATACCACCCCTGTTTCTATGGTTTTTGGTTTAGAAGCAGCTTTGGATATGATTCTGGAAGAAGGCTTAGAAAATGTATTTGCCCGTCATAAGTTGCTGGCAAAAGCAACCAGGGCCGCTATCCAAGGCTTAGGATTAGAACTTTTAGCTCCGGAAGAATGTGCCTCCATGGCGGTTACTGCAGTGCAAGCGCCGATGGTAGTGGATGCCGATACACTAAGAAAGGTATTACTCAGGGATTATGGCGTTACCTTTGCTGGTGGTCAAGATGCTATGAAGGGCAAAATATTCCGCATTGCCCATATGGGGTATGCTGATAAGTTTGATGTCATTACAGCTATTGCCGCACTGGAAATGGCTCTGGGTAAAGTGGGCTACAAGGCAGAGCTAGGTGCGGGTGTCAGAGAAGCTCAAATGGTATTTGTAGGAGGGGAACACGCATAATGAAAGTATTGGTAATGGATGGAGTAGCAGAAGAAGGTCTGGCGCCCTTACGTCGTCAGCAAGATATAGAAGTGGTTATTGGTGAGAAGATGACCGAGGATCAGCTGGTAGAAATCATTGGCGAATACGATGCCTTAATTGTTCGTAGTGCTACCAAAGTTACTCCTAAGGTGGTAGAGGCGGCCCAAAAGTTAAAGGTAGTAGGCCGGGCTGGTGTAGGTGTAGACAACATTGATCGTAATGCTTGCACGAATAAAGGTATTGTAGTGGTCAATGCCCCGGACGGCAACACCATTGCCGCCGCAGAACTTACCATGGCCATGATGCTCGGTCTGGCCAGAAAAGTACCGGCAGCCTGCAATAAGCTAAAGAATGGATGCTGGGATAAAAAAGCTTTTTTAGGGGTTGAGTTAAGAGGCAAAACCCTGGGCGTGATCGGACTTGGTCGTATCGGATCGGCTGTGGCCAAACGGGCTCAGGCGATGGAAATGAAGATCATTGCCTTCGATCCCTATATTTCCGAAGAACATGCTAAGAAAATGGCAGTAGAAATTGTTACCCTCCCAGAATTATTTAAAAGGTCGGATTTTATCACTATTCATATGCCTAAAACCAAAGAAACCTACCATATGATCAACAAAGAAGCCTTGGCCATCATGAAGGATAGCGTACGCATTATTAATTGTGCCCGGGGTGGTATTGTAGACGAAGCAGCTCTTTATGAATCTATGGTAGCAGGTAAAGTGGCTGGAGCAGCACTGGACGTCTTTGAAACAGAACCTTGCACAGAAAGTCCTCTGATTCAGCTGGATAATTTTATTGCCACTCCTCACCTCGGTGCATCCACGTTGGAAGCCCAAATTAACGTAGCCGTTGATGTGGCAGAAGAAATTGTGGCAGCCTTGCGGGGAGATCTAGTGAAAAACGCAGTGAATATGCCCTCCATGAGTCCTAAACTTTTAGCAAAGATTCGTCCCTTCCTGGATTTGGCCGAAAAGCTGGGCAAGTTCCAAGCCCAGATGCTGAATGGACGCATAGAGAAGGTAGAGGTTGTCTATAGTGGCGAATTAGCTAGATACGATGTAAACCCCATCACTACGATCTTACTGAAGGGCCTCTTGGATCCCATCCTGCAAGAAAATGTAAACTTTGTCAATGCTACCTTAGTAGCCCGTAATCGAGGCATTACGGTGGTACAAACAACCACTGAAAATGGTGAGGACTACAATAATCTGATTACTGTTAATGTTTACACGGACAAAGGCAGAAGAATGTTGGCCGGCACTCTATTCCAGGGTAATGATATGAGAATTGTTAACATCGATGGTTTCCGGATTAACGCAGCCACTGTAGGACATATGTTAGTAGTGCCTCACACTGACAAACCGGGTATTGTAGGGAAGGTAGGCACCGTTGTGGGGGACAAAGAAATTAACATTGGCGGTATGCAGGTGGGTCGTATTGAACTAGGTGGTACAGCCATCATGGTAATGATGGTAGATAATATTGTTCCCCAGTGTGCATTGGAGGAACTGGCTAAGATAGATGGAGTATTGGAAGTGAAAATGGTAAGCCTATAAGAGATGGCCTGTGAAGAGGTTAGCGATGAGATTTTAGTAAGTCTCACCCTAACCTCTTACCCTTACAGAGGAAAAATTCTAAAAAGCTGGTAACCCCTGGTTTTACAAAGGTGTAAATAGTGTAGTATAATACTAGAGGTAAATTTTGTACTATTATAGCAGTTGTACTATTTTTTATACTAATTTCCTAGCAATATGGGGGTACTCGTATGTTGGATATAAAATTTGTTCGCAGCAAACCCGAGTTGGTTTTAGAAGGACTAAAAAAACGTGGTTCAGACCTATCCTTGGATGAATTTTTAAAGCTTGAAGAAAGCCGTCGGGAAAAACTAGTGGTCGTGGAACAACTGAAAAACACCCGTAATGTGGTTTCCCAAGAAATCGGCAAACTAAAAAAAGTTGGACAAGATGCAGAGCAAAAGCAACTGGAAATGAGACAGGTTTCCCAGCAAATCAAGGATATGGATGATGAAATTCGGATAATCGAAGATAAATTGGAACAGATTCTGTTGTCTATTCCAAATCTTCCCCATGAATCTGTACCCGTGGGTAAGGATGAACACGATAATGTAGAAGTTCGCCGTTGGGGCAAACCTCGGGAGTTCAACTTCCCAGCTAAGCCGCACTGGGATCTAGGGGAAGAACTTAATATTTTAGATTTCGAACGGGGTGGTAAGGTTACTGGTGCCCGGTTCTCCTTCTACAAAGGGCTGGGAGCCAGATTAGAACGGGCATTGTTTAACTTTATGTTGGATTTACATACCCGTGAACATGGCTATACCGAAGTATTTCCGCCCTTTATTGTCAACGCCGATAGCATGGTAGGAACTGGCCAGTTGCCTAAATTTGCCGAAGATATGTTTAAATTGGAAGGACTTAATTATTATCTCATTCCCACGGCTGAAGTGCCGGTGACCAACCTATACCGGGAAGAAATTTTACCCGTTGAACAACTGCCTATTTGTCACTGTGCCTACAGTGCTTGTTTCCGGGCTGAAGCCGGAGCTGCCGGACGGGATACTCGGGGTCTGATTCGTCAACATCAATTTAATAAGGTGGAGCTAGTTAAGTTTTCCAAACCAGAAGAATCCTTTGATGAACTGGAGCGGCTAACTGAAAATGCAGAAAAGGTACTGCAAGCCTTAGGCTTACCTTATAGAACCATCCTGCTTTGCAGTGGAGATATGGGTTTTTCTTCTGCTAAAACCTACGATATAGAAGTGTGGTTGCCCAGTTACAACGCCTATAAAGAAATTTCCTCCTGTAGTAACTTCCTGGACTTCCAGGCCAGACGTGCTAATATTAAGTATCGTCCGGCGGCTAAGGGGAAACCGGAATTTGTTCATACCTTAAATGGTTCTGGAGTTGCCATAGGTAGAGCCTTGTCGGCTATCTTGGAAAATTATCAAGAAGCCGATGGCAGTATTACCGTACCACCGGTGTTGGTGCCTTATATGGGTGGCGTGGAAAGAATAACTCTGTAATACCACTAAGAGATACTCATAATCGAATTGACAACAGGATATTGCTATGATATACTCTATCTTGCTTGGGAAATTGAGATGTCCCAACGCTATACTCCTTCGAGTATGGAGGGATGTCCGAGCGGTTGAAGGAGGCGGTCTTGAAAACCGTTGAACTCTTGCGGGTTCCGTGGGTTCGAATCCCACTCCCTCCGCCAAGTAAGATAGATCACGGAGAGCTGGCCGAGTTGGCTGAAGGCGCTCGCCTGCTAAGCGAGTATACGGGGTTAACCTGTATCGAGGGTTCGAATCCCTCGCTCTCCGCCAAAAAGTAAAAACCGTTAGCGTAAAGCTAACGGTTTTTTAATTCTTCTATTTTTTTCGTTAACAATTGAATTACTTGTAAGTAATGGATGGACCCTCTCATACACCCATTTTCATCTACCACGGGTAAAGCGGAAAGCTTTTTTCTAAGCATTTTATTGGCCACAGAGCTAATGTTTTCTCCAAATTGAACATATTCATCAGGCGCGTAAACACGATCTTTTTTTACTTCTCGTATCGTTTCTAAATCCCGATCACACTCATGGGATTCGCAATAGCTTTTAAATCCTCGTAAAAAAGAATCCATGGTGATAAAACCGATTGGTTTACCATCTGGTGCCACATCAGAAATAATGTAATCCTCGGTTAGTTGTCGGTATACCTCGGGATTATATAAGGGTATTTGCCCTTTTTCATCGGCAACTAGTTTTACACCATCGGCACCCGGTGTAATTTCCTTTTCCGAGATGCCTACATCAATTTGTAGCTGATCCTTGTTAAATAGTAAGCGAAAACTAGACTGAAAAATCATCACCAAACAAATGATGGAGAAAACCATTACACAAAGAAGTATTTTAAACATAGAATCATGGATAACATTGATTAATTGGATTAGATAATCAGACGATGTCTGTAGATTGTTAAGGTTGTAATCCAGTTGATAGATGGGCAGATGAATCGTTGTGTAAAAGAAGCTGTAGATAAATAATAAAATACAAAGCACAGACAAAAAGGCCATAGTAGAATTATCCGGTTTTTTAAAATTCAATTACTTTCCCCCACAGTCAGCAAATAAATTTTTCTCTTAACAAGTAATAACAGTTGATTTTAGTGTAACATTTGTTATATAATAAATTTCGCGGCAGGGATCACTTGTTGCTTTAAAGTTATTTATTGTAGTATATGCTTACCAGTAGAATATGTGCCCGTGGCTCAATTGGATAGAGCACCTGACTACGGATCAGGAGGTTAGGGGTTCGACTCCCTTCGGGCACGCCATTTAATTATTGACTTTTGATATAAACTGTGATATTATTACCATTGTTTTGAATATGTGCCTGTGGCTCAATTGGATAGAGCACCTGACTACGGATCAGGAGGTTAGGGGTTCGAGTCCCTTCAGGCACGCCACAAACAAGTTGTTAGTTCTAAATAGAAAAATTTGGGGCTAGCAACTTCTTTATATGCGCCCGTAGCTCAGGTGGATAGAGCAACGGTTTCCTAAACCGTGTGCCGGTGGTTCGAGTCCTCCCGGGCGCACCATTTGAATGCAAGCACTGCAAGAAATTGCGGTGTTTTTTTATGTGCTGGACCGATAACGTTAGGAGTATCTTATTTAAACAAGTAGGCCGATGGCTAAAAAGTGGGTGTCGCATATTTCTTTGCGACACCCACTTTGCTTTTTCTGACATGCTATGAATTTTTTATGGCCAGTTCTCGGTGATATTCTTGCAAAGCTTTCAATGGAGCCTGGTGGGAACTATTTTCGATATAGGAAGCAATCCCCTTGGCACTGGCTATTGCTGCCGCTACGGTGGTAATATAGGGCACCTTATATTTAATGGCGGCCTTGCGGATGTAAGAGTCATCATCTTGGCCGCGTTTGCCAAAGGGGGTATTAATTACTAGGTGAATTTCATGGTTGGTGATGCCATCCACTATATTAGGACGACCTTGATGTATTTTATTAATCTCCTGGGAATCAACGCCATGTTCCCTTAGAAAACGATGAGTTCCTTCGGTGGCTTTAATGGTGAAACCGAGCCGGGCAAAGATGCTAGCCGCTTCCAAGGCAGTGGCCTTATCTTGGTCGGTAACACTTATTAGAACAGTGCCGGAGGTGGGCAAGGGCAGCTGGGTTGCTTCCTGGGCTTTGTAGTAAGCCAGACCAAAGGAATCGGCAATGCCTAATACTTCACCGGTTGAGCGCATTTCTGGCCCCAGCACTGGATCTACCTCTGGAAACATGTTAAAGGGAAAGACCGATTCTTTTACGCCAAAGTGAGTGATATTTATGGAGCTTAGGTTATTGACCGGGGATGTACCACCGGTTTCTGTGGCTAGCATTATTTCCGTGGCCAGGCGGGCCATGGAAACATTACAAACCTTGGATACCAAAGGAACCGTGCGGGAAGCCCGAGGGTTGGCTTCCAAAACGTAAACCCGATCATCGGCAATGGCATACTGCATATTCATCAATCCCACGACCTTTAGCTCTTGGGCAATTTTCTTAGTATATTCCTCAATGGTTTTAATATGTTTGGCCGGAATGCTGGTGGGAGGAATTACGCAGGCTGAATCCCCGGAGTGAATACCGGCCAATTCAATATGCTCCATAACCGTTGGGACAAAGGCATCATTACCATCGGCAATGGCGTCTGCTTCGGCCTCAATGGCATCCTTGAGGAAGCGGTCGATTAAAATCGGTCTTTCCGGGGTAACTCCAATGGCCTTGGCCATAAACTGACGCAGCATTTCCTCGTCGTGGACAACTTCCATACCACGGCCACCCAAAACATAGGAGGGACGCACCATCAAAGGATACCCAAGGCGGTTGGCAATGGCTAGGGCATCCTCCAAAGTCACTGCCATAGCTGCTGCAGGCATGGGGATAGCCAGTTTTTCCATGATCTTGCGGAACTGGTCGCGGTCTTCTGCTAAGTCAATGGTTGCCGGTGAGGTACCGAGGATTTTTACCCCGGCTTCGGCTAATTCGCCGGCAATATTCAAGGGCGTTTGGCCGCCAAACTGCACGATTACACCCAGTGGTTTTTCCTTTTCATAGATGCTTAAAACATCTTCCGTCGTCAGAGGCTCAAAATACAGCTTATCCGAGGTATCATAATCGGTGGAAACCGTTTCCGGGTTGCAGTTGACCATGACGGTTTCATAGCCTAGATCCCGTAAGGCAAAGGCAGCATGGACACAGCAGTAGTCAAATTCAATGCCCTGGCCAATGCGGTTGGGTCCGCCGCCCAAAATCATGACTTTTTGACGATCGGTGTAGGTGGTTTGGTTGGGGGCGTTATAAGTGGAATAATAATAGAAGGAATTTTCCACACCGCTTACCGGAACGGCTTCCCAGCCTTGCACAATCCCTAAAGCAGTTCTGCGCTGGCGAATTTCTGCCTCCGGCAGATGTAACAGCAGGGCTAAATAACGATCGGCAAAACCGTCCCTTTTCGCTTGAGCCAGCAGTTGGTCAGGAAGTTGTCCGTCTTGATACTGCAAGATTTCTTCCTCCAGCAGGACAAGTTCCTTCATTTGCTGGATAAACCAGGGTTTGATGCGGGTTAGCTTATAGAGATGTTCAATATCGGCGCCTTTGCGTAAGGCTTCATACATGATAAACTGCCGTTCGCTGGAGGGCTCGGACAGCAGGGCTAGTAATTCCTCCAAGGAACGCTGGTTAAAATCCTGGGCGAAGCCCAAGCCGTAACGATTGATTTCCAGGGAGCGAATGGCCTTTTGAAAGGCCTCTTTATAGTTCTTACCAATGCTCATTACTTCACCAACAGCTCGCATCTGGGTGCCCAGCTTGTCTTCGGAACCAGGGAATTTTTCAAAGGCCCAGCGAGGGAATTTGATGACCACATAATCACCGGAGGGGGTGTATTTATCCAGGGTACCTTCCCGCCAATAAGGGAGTTCATCCAGGGTTAGACCCACTGCCAGCATGGCAGAGATTAAAGCAATGGGGAAGCCGGTGGCCTTAGAGGCTAAGGCTGAGGACCGGGAGGTGCGTGGGTTAATTTCGATAATCACAACTCGGCCGGTTTTTGGATCGTGGGCAAACTGAACGTTGGTGCCACCAATGACCTCGATAGCTTCTACAATGGCATAGGCATATTTTTGCAAACGTAGCTGTAGCTCCTGGCTAATGGTGAGCATCGGGGCGGAGCAAAAGGAATCGCCGGTGTGGACACCCATGGCATCAATATTCTCAATGAAGCAAATGGTGAGAAACTGGTTTTTGGCATCCCGCACAACTTCCACTTCTAATTCTTCCCAACCCAGTACCGATTCCTCCACCAGAATTTGGCCGACCATACTGGCAGCGATGCCACGATTGGCAATGGTTCTTAATTCTTCAACATTATAAACTAGGCCGCCACCGGTGCCGCCCATGGTATAGGCGGGGCGAATAACTACGGGATAGCCCAGCTCCTGGGCAATTTTTTCAGCTTCCTCAACACTATAGGCCGGCTTGCTAAGGGGCATTTCAATACCCAATTTAGCCATGGTCTCCTTAAAGGCAATGCGATCCTCGCCACGTTCAATGGCATCCACCTGGACACCAATTACCTTAACTGAGTACTCTTCTAAAACACCGGCCTTATGCAGCTCGGAACACAGGTTAAGAGCCGATTGTCCGCCCAAATTTGGTAACAGGGCGTCTGGCCTTTCCTTGTCAATAATATCTGTCAGGCTTTTCACGTTTAGTGGTTCTATATAGGTTGCGTCGGCAGTTTCTGGGTCTGTCATAATGGTGGCCGGGTTTGAATTGACCAATACAACCTGGTAACCCAATTGACGTAAGGCCTTGCAGGCCTGGGTTCCAGAATAGTCAAATTCACAGGCTTGTCCGATCACAATTGGACCGGAACCGATAATCAGTATCTTATGGATGTCATTTCTTCTTGGCATACGTTCCCTCCCGTTTAGTTTAGAGAAGATATTTGATGGTTCTAGATGAATTATATCAAAAAAAAGTAAAAATATAAGTTATTATGAAAAAGTATACAAGAGGCATTCTTGCCTGTTTAACTATACAACAGTTGTTGAGAATTAATCTGACTTGTGTTATAATAACCTTTGCTTATGGCTGGTGTATTATATCGTAAGGGGTTATGCCATTGTCCCATGCTTCTTACATGCGGGAAGCGTTGATCGAAGCCCGTAAGGCCTATGAAAAAGGGGAAGTACCCATTGGCTGTGTGGTGGTTGTAGAGGATCAAATCCTTGGTCGTGGCCACGACCTCCGGGAAAGTCTTTGCGATGCTTCTGCTCATGCCGAAATATTGGCCCTGCGCGAAGCAGCGAAGAATCTCGGTGACTGGCGGCTAAACCAAGCCACCCTCTATGTGACAGTGGAACCCTGCGCCATGTGTGCCGGGGCAATTGTTCAGTTTCGGGTAAATAAGTTAGTCTATGGTGCACCTAACGCCAAATCTGGCTCTATCGATACCATTTTGGATATTGTTCACCAGTCTAGGTTTAATCATCGGGTAGAAGTAATCTCTGGGATCCTGGAGGATGAGTGTAAAGAGATTATCCGGCAATTTTTTAAAGAATTACGAAATAAATAATCAGGAGAGTTGGCCGAGCTGGTCGAAGGCGCTCGACTCGAAATCGAGTAGACTGTGATGAGCGGTCTCTAGGGTTCGAATCCCTAACTCTCCGCCAAATAAAACCAGTAAAATCAATGTCTGACAAGTAGGGCATTGATTTTACTGGTTTTTTCGAGGGGTTTTTTAAATATAATCGATCCCCTCAACTTTTAAAAAATCGAGTACCTTGCAAAGGCCTTCAAAAAGGTCCGAATCCTAACATTTTGGCTAGGCCCGTTTGGGGGGAACCTTCATTTGCTGTAGCATTCTTTTCCTGATAATGAAAATATCCCTGAGAGATTTCTAACTTTTAGTTATGTTATGATTAATTAGCACAGGGGAGATTTTAAGTTGATTTTAAATCGGCTTAAAAGTACTTATAGAAAGAAGGGCCACAATTATGAAAAAGAAATTACTGTTTACTGGGTTAGGGATACTGTTGATTTTTCTTCTATTACTTGGCACCTATAAATTAATGAATTCTAGAACCTACCAATTATTTGGCGATTTAACTTCACGGGTGAACACAAATCAAAAGGTGGTTGCTTTAACTTTTGATGATGGTCCAACTAAGAATGTTAATCAACTTATACCACTATTAGGTAAATACAATGCGAAGGCTACCTTTTTTTTAATTGGTAAAGAAATAGAGAAGTACCCAGATGGAGCAAAAAAAATTATAGAAGCAGGACATCAAATTGGAAATCACACGTATTCGCATAATAGAATGGTTTTCAAAACACCTTCCTATATTAAAGAAGAAATTGAAAAAACAGACCAATTAATTCGAAAGGCAGGATATCAAGGAGAAATTGATTTTCGCCCACCAAACGGGAAAAAACTGGTAGGCTTGCCATATTACCTAAAAAAACATAATAGAGATACGATAACTTGGAATATTGAACCAGATAGTTATTTTACTACTACATCTGACAAAGTGAGTTATGTTAAAAATAACATTAAGCCGGGTTCAATTATTTTAATGCACCCCATGTATGATGGCACTGGTCAAGAACTTCAGGCAATCGAAGAAGTTTTACAAACACTATCAAACGAAGGATATACGTTTGTAACTGTTAATGAACTTCAAGATTTATAAAAAACGATTATAATAAAACCCGCCATTTTCATAGGCGAGTGGTTAGAGAGAGACTTAGTATGATACCAGAATTAATCTTTCAAAGATATTGCCGAACAGAAAAAACCATGGCTAATTTTATCAAAACAATGATAAAATAATGATATAAGCTTTATTAATGAGGTGACGATATGCCAGTAATTCGTCCCGTTTCAGATTTGAGAAACAAGACTCCTGAAATTGAGGAAATTTGCCTAAAAGAAAAAAAACCTGTTTTTATCACTAAGAACGGCAATGGTCATTTAGTTATCATGAGCCAGCTGCTTTTTGAGGAACAGCAAGCTTTATTAGATCTTTACGAAAAACTAGACGAGGCCGAAGAACAAAGTCGTACCGGAAAAAGTCGCCCATTCCGCGATGTTATGGCAGACTTACGGAGTCGCCTCCATGTCAAAGCATCTAATTAATATTACCGAGGCGGCAGAGCAGGATCTGATCGAAATTATTGATTATATCTCAAACGACAACCCAGCTGCCGCACTTCAAGTAGCAGAAAATATCGAACAGAGAATTTTGCAGCTTGAGGACTTCCCACTTATGCGGCCGGATACCGAAAAATCGAAGATTAGCCCGTCAAGGATATCGACTTTTAATAGTCGATTTCTACTTGGTTTTTTATGTTTTGCAAGATGATGGGACGGTGGAAATCCGGCGCATTATAAGCGGGAAAAGAGACTATAAGTTCTTGTTTTAGCGGAAACATTTTGGGTTGCATAAGTGGGTGAAACTGTATGGAACGCTCTCCGGAGAACTCGAAATCGAGTAGCCTGTGATGAACGGTCTCTAGGGTTCCAATCCCGAACTCTCCGCCAAAACTTAAAGCTGTCGTAATCCAAAAGGATGCGGCAGTTTTTGTTTTAACAAAGAAGCACCTCCTGCTGCTATAAGCATAATTAGCCGTATGCCTAAAGGTAGTTATCGGAATAATTAAATAACATAAAGCAAATTACTGTTCAATAACATTCCGAACATGGGGTATACTATTATTGGGAATCGAGGTGTTACTGTGAAATATATCGACGTAAAACAAGCAGCGGAACGATGGGGCTTATCGGACCGCCGTGTTCGGCTGCTTTGCGAGCAAGGAAAAATTGAAGGGGTCCTAAAGGAAGGACGTTTTTACCGTATACCGGCTGATGCAATAAAGCCTGCTGACGGGCGTAGTTGGCGCGGGAAAATTGTTCCGCAGGAGTATGCTGCTTTATTTGCGCGTGTGGATGCCCTGAAAACGGAGTTGGGCAAGCGTCGGCCATTGACACAGGGCGAATTAAAACGGCTGCAGGAAGAATTCCTGGTAGAGTTTACCTATAACTCCAACGCCATTGAGGGCAATACCCTAACCCTGCGGGAAACGGCCCTGGTGCTGGAAGGTGTTACTATCGATCAAAAACCGCTCAAAGACCATTTGGAGGCAGTGGGACATCGGGATGCTTTTTTGTATGTAGAACGCCTGGTATCGGAGAAAGCATCACTGACCGAATCGATAATCAAAAACATCCATTCCCTTGTTTTGATAGACAGATCGGATGATAAGGGGGTGTACCGCCGGATCCCCGTCACGATCGTGGGCGCGTACTATGATCTGCCGCAACCTTATTTGGTTCCGGCACAGATGGAGCAGCTTATCGCCAGGCAAAAAGAAAAAAAGTGCCATCCTATTGAGGCTGCCGCTTTATTCCACTTGGCTTTTGAAGGTATTCATCCGTTTATCGATGGCAACGGACGTACCGGAAGGCTGCTTCTCAATCTAATGTTAATGCAACAGGGTTACCCGCCGATTAATGTTAAATTTGCCGACAGGAAACGGTATTACGTCTGCTTTGACAGTTACTATAAGGACAAAACTGCTGCGCCGATGGTGGAAATGGTTGCGGAGTATTTAGAAGAACGGCTGGGGCGGTATTTGGTAATTCTAGAATAGCTTTTGGTAAATAGAAGGACATGGTACTAGCCTTAGTTTTATTGGCTGGTGTCATGTTTTATTGGGGTAGTGTGCCTCCGGTACTGCGACACATGGATTGATAAGATATGGCTAAAGAGAATAAGCTGTATGTTACTATTGTTTAGATTAATGATATAATGGATAAAATTTCTCGGCGAGATGGCTATTACCGAGGTGCAGGGCAGAGCCAAGCCCAAAGTATTGATTTTGTATGATAAACTGTTCTCATTTCAACAATCTCGGGAATTCATCCCAGTACAATAGTTCTATCTATAGTAGAAAGAGGTGGGTGCTAATTGAGAAGAGTTTGCAGTATATTGTTGATTACACTTTTTGTCATGATTTTCCCCATTGGTCAAACGGCTCTGGCTATGGTGTCCGATGAATCTGAACAGGCTATGTCTGAAAAAAGCCCCTATGCTTATGTGGTGGAAAACAAATCTGATGCATCCGCAAGGGTGAAGTTTATTGGTAACCGGATGTATCACGATGAACAATATATTGGCTTTGGGGTTAATGGGAAGCCGATGCTGTCATTACAATTTTTTGTTAACAAATTTGGCTTTACACTAAATTTTAATCCCCAAGAAGGACAATATATTGTTAGTAAAGAGAGGTATAGTTTCAAAATCAAGCCCGGGAATAGCCTTGTTGAACTATATTGGGACAATGAGAAAGTGAAAGAGATCGAATTAACCGCCAAACCAGTGCTGCAAAACAAGATTTTATATGTCTACTCCATAGATATAAGGGACCTTTTAGGTCTGATATCTTTCTGGGACAACTCGGCCCGCACCTGGGATGTTACCAATAGAGAGTATGTGTGCAGGGAAATCAATTTTCCAACAGATATTGATGGCGATGTAATTCAGATAAAAGGGATTTTGTATGATCCTGGTAATTTGGAAACACCCAGGTTAGAACTAACTGGTTCGACCGCGCCGATTGTTTCGATGGTTAGTTCACTTAGTCTGGTAGAGCCTGGAACGGGGAAAAACCATAAATATGAGATGGATACCACTCTGAAAATAAAAGGAGAAAGTAGCCTTTTAAATTTTTCCTTATACCTTGGGCATAGAATAATTTTTTATCAGTCAGTTGAAGTGCGGTTAAATTTTGCAGCAAAGGAACTGCGCATAGAGCCTCCCTTCCAACTGATTCAGCCACAGAAGGGTTATAATCAGACCAAGCAATCCACGTTTTTATTAACCGGTTCGGTTGATGATGCTACTGCGTATGCTCCCCCGGAAATAGTCTTATTTGTTGAGAAAAATGCTGATAAGGCTGCGTTAGTGCAGGAAAAAGTACCGATAATTGATGGCAGATTCGCTTATGAAATCAATTTAACCTCCGGAGAAGGTTTATATAAAGTAACAATTAATTCAATTATGGCAGGATCCCGTGGTCCCGCATATTTTGAGATTGGTAATTTCTATGTGAATTATGAGGGAAATGTAATTTCCGAACAAGAAAGGGGCTAGCGAGAGATTTATGGCAACATCGGTTGATTTTGTAGAGTTCGTCTGTGGCCAGGTTAGCGGCACAGGCGCAGTGCGCTATAAGAAGATGTTTGGCGAGTACATGGTGTATGTTGATGATAAGCCGCTTCTCTTGGTTTGCGATAATACTGTTTTTGTAAAAATTCTACCCTGTCTTGATCAACTTATGGCTACTGCGGATAAAGGCTATCCTTACAATGGTGCTAAGGAGCATTATGCCTTGGATATTGAAGACCGCGATTTAGCCACAGCGGTTATTGAGGCACTTCTGCCGGTGATCCCTGTACCAAAACCCAAAAAGAGAAAAGCGGCGGATAAATCGGCGCCAGTGGGCGATCTGGCCGCTCTGAAAAAATGGAATAGAATCAATAAACGAGACCAGAAGCTGCTTTTGTCAAATGTATTTTGCGGGAATTGCGGCGTAACAACCATCGTCAACTATTCTATAAACGATGATAAATTTGGCATTGTTCTCTGTGGTGAGTGTAAGCAATGCGGTAGAAATGTGGCAAGAGTTATTGAAAATGAGTGGTTTGGAGGGGAATAAGTATATTTTAACGATTTCCTTTGCAGGCGTTCAAATGTAATGAATTATAATAGTTTTATTTTATCCAAGTAAAAAAATCTTTGGAGGTAAGCCAAGCAAGCTTATCAAATGGCTTGTAGTACTTCTCGTAGTAACATAGCAACATCGGAGCCCTCATAAAGGAATGTTCGGGGGCGGCAAGTTGACAGCCTCCGCAATGTGAGGTGGCACCATGTAAGGCCAATTTAACCCGGTTCCATCTTTAGCAACGAAAAGGCTGCTATTGTCTCCCATAACGTTAGAACACCCTAGCTAAAGTTCGTTCGGCAAAACCCCCAATTATGTGGTAAAGACCCAACCTCTTACTGACCTCAAGCCCTTTAACCAGATAGTCTCTGGAAAAATCAAGTTTATTTGTCTCATAGTAAAAGAGGCCAGCATACTTATATATGAATGCGATTTCCAGATTGTCACCATATCAGTGTCCAGGGCCTAGCGACAAAGGGCTAAGCCTTCTTTGAGGTTAGAGGTTAGAAAGCAAATTTGCCAGTGCATGCATGAACCAAATTTATGGGCAAGGGGTAATGGTTTCGCTGATAATGGTGCAAAATTTTATTCTAGAAATTATGTTTAATCCAAAACGATTATAAGTGAAGTGATGCTCTTACGTTAAATACCTCTATCAAAAAAATATAGGATTCTCACTTCAAGAATCCCGTTTATCCTTCTATATTAAATGTGTGTAAATAGTCTAAGTGAGTAAAATATAGTCTCTTTAATATGCTTCTATACTGCTATGCTATTTTTGGAGGTATATATTCTACTTTGGTTATCAATTTTACACCAAGAGCCTCTAAAATTCTTTGTGCCTTTTCAATTGTAATTCCGTGATATTCATTTCGTTCATCCTTAGAGACTTGAGCTTCAGAAACACTTAATCGATCAGCAAGTTCTTTTTGTGAAATCCCTAGAAAAATTCTTGCACCTATAAAGAATTTACCTAAATTTAAGAAATTCTCTAATGTTCCAAATTCGCCTTTTTTAATTCGCTCATAGTATTCAACTTCTTCTTTTAACTGTTCATAGAAACATAGTGTGGGCTCAATAACTCTATTTATTTGCTCTTTATTTAGTCCCATTTCCTTCAGTTGTTCAATCTGGCGATTAATTAAATCTTGGTCTTGTCTAAGCCGATCTTTCATTAATTCTAATTCTTTATCTGTTCTTATCATATCGTTCACCCTTTCTATGGTAAGCGAGGCGTTCATCTTTAATATAATAATTTTTATCTAAATATGGTACAGTTACCCTTTTATAATTTTAACAATTCCTTTAGGTTGAAAGTTATACCTGGTTTTTCGGAATGCAGCGGGGAAATGTTGGTTATTTCCATACTCATCTTTAATTCCCGATAATATACCATTACAATGTGGATAGAGTTCTACTCGGTACTTATGCCACATTGGAAGCTGAGCCTTTGTGTAGCCTTTGTAGGGTATTCGACTTGATGGATCCCAAACCCAAATCCCTGGGTCTAGTTGATTAAGTGCTTGTTGTATACCACCTGTTGCAAATTGCATTAGGTCTACCTCAAAATAACCGTCAATATCGTTTGGGTGTAATTTGTCTTCTACGAATGAACCGTTTATATAGATTTCTGAAATACCTACTTGCCATAGCTGATTGACCATAATTTCAAGATTTGTAACTAATTGTAGTCGCCACTTGAAATCCCAATTTTGTGTATCTGGGGGACCGGAAACTAATACCGACTTCCTTAAATCTTTAAAGGTCATGGGGTAATCTCCAGACGGCAGTAGACCCCTGCTATCAAATATTACCACTCTTGTTTACCTCTCAATCCTAGTATATGCACTAAGTGCTGTCTCTATACTAATATATTAAGATTAACCTATAGGTTAAGTCAAGGATAAGTTATTTTTAGGTAGTAGTTTTTCGAAGATGTTTGAATGATTTTTCCTATGGTTGGAGGATTGAAAAGCAGTGCCATTTTAACCAGTAATGCCATATTATGTATCAAAAATATTGAAAGGGTGAGGATATCTCATGCCTTCCTATAGTAGGGTGCTGCATGCCTCTCCAGACGCTCCTGCCGTTGACATTTACGTAGACAATACTATGATAGCCAAGGACTTAAGCTACCGAAACTTTACAGAATATCTACCTGTTCCTAGTGGCACTCACAGCATAAAAGTAGTTCGTTCAGAGTCTCAAGAGCAGATTTTAGAAAGTAGTCAAAATATCCCGCCTAACTCCATTCAAACGATTGCACTAGTTGATAACCTAGCCAATAGTAGATTGCTTCCCATTTCTGATCAACCTACCTCCTTGGACCTAAACAAAGTCAATCTTAAGTTTGTTCACCTTGCACCTGATGTATCCAATGTAGATGTTACACTCCCTGAAGGAACCGAGCTATTTAGCAATGTTTCCTTTGAAGAAGCAACGGACTATAGGACACTTACTCCTAACAATCATACTTTACAAGTTAGGTCTGCCGGTGAAGTGATACTAACTGTGCCAAATCAAAAATTATCAGCGGGGAAGGTTTATTCTGCTTATCTGATTGGACAAAGTAACGGCGAACCCTCTCTGCAACTGCTTACGCCCCTGGACGGTAGTTCCTATCTGCAGGTAGCCGACAGTGAGTCAGGGCAAATTATTCTTGATTCCGCAGAAGCAGATGTCAACGGAGATGGAATTATTGACAAGGTTTATCTGACTGGGGATAAGCTTGATTCGGAGAGCCCTTTTACGCAGAATATTAGAGTATGCGTGGAAGATGGAAAAACCAATCATACGATATGTGCAACTCCTTCCTCAAACGCAGGATATAATGCCAATTTGTTTTTAGGCGATTTCACGGGGGATAAAATTTCTGATATTTTAGTGCGGATTGAATCCGGTGGCAGTGGAGGCTATTTATTTGCCTATGTTTATTCAGTAGCCGACAATCGTTTGGTTAAACAGTTTGATTATGAGGACTTTAATGCAAAGAGTCAATTCAGTGTAGTCTTTCAGGATAACTACAAAGTGGCAGTAACCCAGGTAAATGAAGATAAACCATTTATCATTGATGTAAGCAATAGGAAGGAAGAATTTTCTGATCTATACAATTCAAGCGGAAAATTAATAATGCCGGTACAGGGCAGTGTTCTTGGATTAGGAGGTATAGAACCGGTAGTTGATAATAACGGCAAGTATAATCTACTAGCTATTCAGAGGATTATCGGCAGGTTTAATGCAGAAACCCTGGGCTATGTAAAAACAACTTTGCAATGGGATGGAGTCGCATTTTCGCCAGTAAAAATAGAGGTTGTTCAAAATCTTAATTGACAACTACTGGATAATTTGATAGCATATCCAAAAAATAAACAGTGTGTTATAATTATAAGATATACATTATTCTGAAAATGTTCAAATACAGACGATAAAGTTACTTTTGAACAAAGTTATAGGGGTCATCCTATCGGATGGAGTGGCAGTACGGAAGTTTAACGCCTTCGTCACTAGCAAAAATGCTGAAAGACGGAGGCGTTTTTGCTCTGATAAAGACAACGTGTAGGAGGAATTATTATGAAACTTGCATTTTCAACCCTTGGTTGTCCCAACTTCAGTTGGAACGAGATCTATTCAATGGCCAAGGATCTTGGCTTTAACGGTATCGAAATTCGCGGACTGGGCAACGAAATATTTGCGGTACAGGCCCAGCCTTTCACCGAATCCCAGTTGCCGCAGACCATAAAAAAGCTTTCTGAGCTGCACCTGGAAATCCCTTGCCTCTCTTCTGGTTGCTGCCTCAAATTTGCCGAAAATGCTGAAAAAAATCACCAAGAGATTCTACAATATATTATGCTGGCCTCCCGGCTGGGCACCCCCTTTATCCGCATTTTGGCTGATCTTGAGCCGCACCCGAGCGGTGAAGTGGATGATGAAGTAGTTATTGCTGCACTGCGGAACCTAATTCCGATTGCCGAAGAGAAGGGTGTAACACTCCTGGTGGAAACCAACGGTGTCTATGCCGACACTGCCCGTTTAAGCAGACTACTTGATCAATTAGCCAGTGATGCAGTCGCCGCTTTGTGGGACATGCACCATCCTTACCGATTTGCTGGTGAGAAACCCGAAAAGACAGTACAAAATCTCGGAGCCTATATTAAGTACGTACATATTAAGGATTCCATAATGAAGGATGGCGTGCCCTGCTATCGCATGATGGGTGAGGGAGATTTACCGATTGACAATATGATGATGGCACTTCGTTCCATTAATTACGAGGGCTATATTTCACTCGAATGGGTCAAGCGCTGGGCGGCTGATCTTAACGATGCAGGGGTTGTCTTCCCCAACTTCGCCAACTATATGAGCCGCTATATGGGAAAGGATAAAATCAAGGGTCATCTATTCGACAATAAGGCCAAGACCGGGAAATATGTTTGGGAGAAGGAGACACTAATCGATCTCACCTTTCCCCAGGTCCTTGATCGAATGGTAGATGAATTTCCCGATCAATATGCCTTCCGGTATACCACCCTGGATTATACTAGGACTTATGCTGAGTTTCGTGATGATGTCGATACATTTGCCCGTTCGCTGATTGCTTTGGGTGTCAGACCGGGTGATCATGTTGCTGTTTGGGCAACGAACGTTCCCCAGTGGTTCATTGCCTTCTGGGCAACCACCAAGATCGGTGCTGTTCTTGTTACGGTGAATACTTCCTACAAAATTTATGAGGCAGAATACCTGCTCCGCCAGTCGGATACACATACGCTGGTGATGATAGATGGCTTTAAGGATTCCGATTATGTGAGCATAATTAAGGAACTCTGCCCTGAACTGGAAACCGCCGAGGCAGGAAAACCACTGCATATGAAGCGGTTGCCTTTCCTGCGTAATATTATTACGGTAGATTCAAAGCAACCAGGTTGTCTAACCTGGGACGAGGCCGTCGCCCTGGCCGACCGGGTGCCCATAGAGGAGGTTTATCGGCGCAGCTTTGCCACCAACAAACATGATGTCTGCAATATGCAGTACACTTCGGGAACCACCGGCTTCCCCAAGGGTGTTATGCTTACTCACTACAATGTGGTGAACAATGGAAAAAATATTGGCGACTGCATGGATCTTTCAACCGCTGACCGGATGATGATTCATGTACCGATGTTTCATTGCTTTGGCATGGTGCTTGCCATGACGGCTGCCATGACACATGGGGCAACTCTTTCGCCGATGCCTTATTTTTCTCCCAAACTGTCCTTGGCTTGTATTAACCAGGAGAAAATCACTTGCTTCCATGGTGTGCCAACCATGTTTATCGCCATGCTGGAGCATGCAAACTTCTCTCAGACGGATTTCTCTTACATGCGAACGGGAATTATGGCCGGTAGCCCTTGTCCCGTAAAGGTTATGCAGGATGTGGTCAATAAGATGAACATGACGCAAATTTCCATCGTATTTGGCCAGACCGAGGCATCACCGGGTTGTACCCAAAGCCGCGTGGACGACCCGATTGAAGTACGTGTCAATACAGTGGGCCGTGAACTGCCCGGCGTTGAATGTAAAATTGTCGATCCGGAAACCGGTGAGGATTTACCTGATAATGTTGATGGTGAATTTGTTGCACGGGGCTACAACATTATGAAGGGCTACTATAAGATGCCTGAGGCGACGGCTGCAGCAATTGATCAAAATGGCTGGCTGCATACCGGCGATTTGGCCAGGCGCGATGAAAATGGCAACTATAAAATTACCGGACGTATCAAGGATATGATTATTCGGGGTGGCGAGAACATTTATCCCAAGGAAATTGAGGATTTTATCTATACCCATCCCAAAGTTAAAGATGTCCAAGTTATTGGCGTGCCCGACAAACAGTATGGTGAGGAAATTATGGCCTGCGTGATACTCAAGGAGGGTGCAACACTTAGCTCTGATGAACTGAAGGACTATATCCGTTCACACATGGCAAAGCACAAAACGCCACGCTATGTTGATTTTGTTACAGAATTTCCGATGAATGCTGCCGGGAAAATTATGAAATATAAAATGCGTGAGCAGGCTGTTGAAAAATTGGGCTTACAGGCCGATAATAACATTGTTACCGCATAGCAAGCTGAAGTTTGAATTTGGCTATAGTATTGTTAAGGAAAGCAACTTACCTAGAAAGGGGCAAATATTTTGACAGAGCAATTAAAAGATATTGGTGCACGTTTATCCATGTTGCGTGAGTCTATGGGTATTACGCCTGAAAAAATCGCAGCAACACTGGAGGTTTCGCCGTCGGAATACTTGCTTTATGAAGCAGGGGAAAAGGATTTTTCTTTTAGTTTTTTGTATAACGTCGCAGGTGTTTTAGGGGTCGATGTGGTGGATATTATCAGTGGCGAGTCACCCAAGCTTTCGTTATGCACTGTGGTTAGGGCGGGTGGCGGCTATGAGATTAACCGCAGAAAGGCCTATGATTACAAGCATCTTGCTTTTACCTTTCGCAATAAAAAGGCGGAACCCTTTATGGTTACCGTGGAGCCGAACGGCGATACAATACCAGAGCGTCATTCCCACGACGGGCAGGAATTTAATTATATGGTTGCGGGATGTATGGATTTTTTTATCGGCGATATGGTTTACACCCTCAGCGAGGGTGATAGCGTTTACTTCGATTCGGCGGTTCCTCATGCCATGAAGACTCATGACGATGCCCCGGCGAAGTTTCTGGCCATTGTCATGAAATAAAGGAGGCACCGCTTATGATCATGTATGAGAAGTACATCGGTAGGCACCGTGATGAATTTGTCACACTGGAGGATTTATACAAAAATTATACTGTCAATTGTCCCGAGGATTTTAATTTTGCCTATGATGTGCTCGATAAATTGGCAGAGGAGAAACCTAACCAGCTGGCGATGCTATGGGTAAGCAAGGACGGCGAAGAAAAGAAAATTACCTTTGGAGACATGAAGCGCTGGTCGGATAAAACGGCCAATTACTTTACATCCCAGGGGATAAAAAAAGGCGACTTTGTCCTATTAGTACTGAAAAGAAGCTATTTGTTTTGGTATTGTATGCTGGCGCTTCACAAAATCGGTGCCGTCGCCGTCCAGGCTACGCATTTGTTAACAGCTAAGGATTATGTTTATCGCTGTCAGGCGGGCGGTATAAAAATGGCGGTGATTACCGGGGACGGAGATTGCACCCAAGATTTTGACAAAGCCGTTCCGGAATGTACGACCGTCCAGCTGAAAGCAGTTACCGGGCGTAAGGCAGCGGGGGAAGGCTGGCTGGACTTTGAGGCGGGTATTGAAGCGGCCTCGGATAATTGGCAGCGTCCCACAGGAACAGAAGCAACCAAGGTTACCGACATGATGATTATGGCTTTTTCATCCGGTACTACCGGCTATCCGAAGATGGTTGCCCATGATCATTCCTATCCCTTAGGTCATATCATGACGGGGGTCTTTTGGCACAGAGCCGAGCCAGAGGGCTTGCATTTCACCATTTCCGACACCGGTTGGCTAAAGTCTCTCTGGGGTAAATTTTATGGTCAGTGGTTTGCTGAGTCAGCCGTATTTACCTATGATTTTGATAGTTTTAAAGGGGCCGATATCCTGGAAAAACTGGCGAAATATCGGATCACCACCTTTTGTGCGCCGCCGACCATGTACCGGTTTATGCTGAGAGAAGATGTACCTACCTATGATTTATCGGCTTTAAAGCACTGCTGCACGGCGGGAGAAGCCTTAAGCCCCGAGGTGTATAATCAGTGGAAAAGGGCTACGGGGCTACGCATTTTTGAAGGCTTTGGACAGACGGAAACAACCCTTTCCTGTTCCACCTTGTATCCATGGGTCCAGCCAAGGCCGGGTTCCATGGGTCTGCCGACCCCGGGTTATGGCCTGGTGATTGCGGATGAAAACGGAAACGAGGTTGACCCGGGAGTTACCGGTGAGATCTGTTTTAAAGCTAAAAATATGGAGACCAGAACAAAGGGTCTGTTCATGGGCTACTATCGGGATGAAATGAGTACCCAAAGAGCCTGGCATGACGGATTGTACCATACGGGAGACACTGCCTACCGTGATGAACTGGGTTTTTTGTGGTATGTGGGTAGAAATGATGATATTATCAAGTCTTCCGGCTACCGGATCGGGCCCTTTGAAGTGGAGTCGGCACTGGCTGAGCATCCCGCTGTTTTGGAATCGGCGGTGACGGGTATTCCGGATCCCATCAGGGGATTTATTGTAAAAGCCACCGTTGTGCTGGCCAAAGATTACGAGCCTGGTGAAGAACTGATTAAGGAATTGCAGAATCATGTGAAGAAAACAACTGCTCCCTATAAATATCCCAGGGTAATCGAGTTTGTGCCGGAGCTCCCCAAAACGATCAGCGGAAAAATACGCCGGGTCGCCATCAGGGAGAAAGATATGAGATCATAACCATTTATGTGCGACATATTTAGAAAAACTGCTTTGTCCTATAGAGTAGGGATTCTCGCTGTTTAAGGTGGGAATCCCTTTTATTTCCCTATCTAGTATACTTAAAATAATCAACAGAGATTTGATACAAATATATTTGTTAAAATTTTCTAAAGGACATATAATAAAATGTAGTGTTGCAGTTAGTGCCAATGGGGAAGAAAGTGTCATAGAACTCCATACAGGCAGGTAATCCCAATAAAGATGAAATTTCTATTAAAACTCCGCTAAAGGAAGATAAAATAAACAGGAGGGATCTATTCTATGAGTACATCCACAGCGAAAACAATGAAAGGATATGGGATGAAATCGGTTGGAGCACCCGGCTGGCTGGAAAAGGAAAGGCCAACTCCTGGGCCGTTAGATGCGATTATTAGGCCGACTCTGGTGGCTCCGTGCAGCTCCGATACTCACACCATGCATGGCGGTGCCGGTCCAAAGGAAAATCTGATTTTGGGACACGAAGCCCTTGGTGAAGTAGTGGAAGTAGGAAATCTGGTTACGAAGTTCAAGCCCGGCGATCGGGTGGTGATTCCCTGCGTCACGCCAGACTGGATGGCTCCGGGAGTGCAAAGCGGGAAAAGTAACGCCCACGATCATGGATTTATGGGTAGCTTTAAATTCTTGATCCAAAAGGATGGTGTCTTTGCAGAATACTTCCATGTAAACCAGGCAGACGCCAATTTAGTGCATCTGCCGGGAGATGTAGCCCCGGAGGCTGCCCTTATGACTGTGGATATGATGTCTACCGGATTTCATAGTGTGGAACTGGCTGAAGTAGCCTATGGTGATACGGTGGTGGTTATTGGGATTGGCCCTGTGGGATTGATGGCGGTAGCGGGAGCGCAGCTCAGGGGTGCCGGCCGCATTATCGGAATTGGTACCCGTCCCAATTGTGTGAAGATTGCACGGGAATACGGGGCCACCGATATCGTCAGCTACAAAGACGGTGACTTGGTGCAACAGGTGTTAGAAATGACCAATGGCGGGGCCGACAAGGTGATTATTGCGGGTGGCGGCAGTGACACGTTCCGGCAGGCAGTGGAAATGACCCGTGAGATGGGGACAATTGCCAACGTCAATTTCTTTGATATCTCCGATACCTTAGCAATGCCTGCTTGGTCTTGGGGGCTTGGGATGTCTAACAAGGATATTCGTTGTGGATTCTGCCCCGGCGGTGCCGTGCGTATTAAAAAGCTGTTGGAGCTAATCCGTTATGGTCGTGTCGATACCACAAAAATCATTTCCCATAAATTCTATGGATTCGAGCAAATGGAGGATGCATTCCTTCTGATGGACCAAAAGACCCCGGATCTGATTAAACCGGTAGTCTATTTGGACAAATAGCCGAAGAGGCCATCCTTATTTGCAGTCAAAAAACCGCTTGGACACTGTGTTTAAGCGGTTTTTTAGTTTGCAGATAGAAGGGAGTAAAGAGCTTCACAAACGCATAACTACCATTGCAAGGTGTTTAGGGAGAAAGGCCTGTCAAGAGTGCTAATGCTTCCTTGGTAAAATAGGGGTCCGTTATCACGCTACTTTAATTTTTGACAAACTCAATTACTTTGTCAGTAAAAAGTATCCCATCTAAATGATCAATTTCATGACACAGACATTTTGCCATATCGCCGGTTGCCCGAATAATAATTTTTTTCCCATTTTCGTTTAAAGCCTGCACAACGACCTTGGAGGGTCTTTTAAGCTTGCCCCAAATACCAGGCAAACTTAGGCAACCTTCTATGACAACTTGTTCCCCCTTTTTTTCAATAAGTTCCGGGTTAACAAGTTTTAAAAGCCCCTTGCCCAGATCAATGACAACTAAACGTTTTAGGATTCCCACCTGACAGGCAGCCAACCCACCTCCATTTGGCGTATTATACATAGTTTTGGCTAGGTCACTTAGCAATTGCCGGATGCTATCATCCACTTGTTTTACGGGTAGGCTTATTTTTCGCAGAATTTCAGCATCAAAGGTTCTAATCTCTCTTAGTGCCACAGGCATACCCCCTACTTATTTCGGATCTAGATTTTCTTTCGCTCTCTTCAAATAAAAAGATATTTTCAATAGGTTCATTAAATACTTTTGCAATATCATATGCCAACCAAATTGAAGGTTCGTTTTTTTCTGTCTCAATAGCATTAATGGCTTGCCTAGATGTGCCAACTAATTCACCTAATTGTTCTTGCGTTAGTCCTAAGGCTTCTCGTAATTGTTTAACTCTATTTTTCATGCTAAAACCTCACTGTTGTAATGTTAACCTTACATTATAAAAGTATCACTTTTACTGTTTTGTGTCAACCTAACCTTACATCTTAAATCCATGAGAGTACAATCGGGAGATAGGATAAAAATTATTAACAATGCGTTACATTTTTCTATATTTTTCATGTTTTATTTAATTTATCGACATAATTCCTGATATACTTACTACATTCGAGGCGAGCGAAAAATGAGAAGTAAAATAATGAATACTTTGTAATTAAGACAACCATGGCAAAGAAATAGGATAAATTTTTGCAGTAAAATGAGGTGATGGCAGAGGGTAGGGGTTTGCAAAATAAAAAGACTAGTGTGATTTTTGGAGGTGGAGAAAACGTGTCGTTACGTTTAAAAATTCTGGCTGGCTTTATTTCCGTGATGGCAATATTTACAATTGCCCTAGGTATTGTTTATTACAACATGGGGACTTTACAAGTTAATGTGAACAACATTCCCCATGAGGTTGAAAGAACCAATCAGTTAAATATGATAAAAAATAATGTTGTTTCTCAAACGGCTGCCATACGAGGATTCTTGTATTACAGACAGGACAATTATGCTGAACAGCTTAAGCAACTTGGTGAAGAAAACATGTCCACAATTCAAACCATGATTGATACCGCTAAGCAAGCTTCAAATAAAGAAAAGTTTACAACCTTAAAGGATTATCAAGATAAATACAATGCGGTACTCTTGGATAAAATTGTCCCCCTTATTAAAGCAGGCAAAGAAAAGGAGGCCAACGAAGTAGCGGTGAAGGAAGGCTTGCCCTTAACAAGTGGCTTTAATAAAGCAGTTGCCTCTATAACAGAAGAACGAAATAATATTCTACACGATATTGTGCAAAATACCAACGTAAAATTTATCTCCATCAAGAGGCTTGCTTTGGTTGCTACACTGATGGCTTTGTTAGTTGGCCTGCTATTGGGCTTTTTCCTGGCCCGTTCCATTGTGTTGCCGCTGCAAAAAGTTGCCGCAGAGTCAAGTAAGATTGCTGAGGGAGACCTGAGCGGTAAGGAGATTGAGATTCATACAAGGGATGAGGTTGGCCAGTTAGCCCAGGCTTTTAATAAAATGTTATTAAATGTAAGGGATTTAGCCACCTTGGTTCAGGAAAAATCTCAGCTTGTTGCTGCTTCCTCAATGCAGCTTTCAGCAAGCTCCCAAAATGTCGCCGCTGGTGCACAAGAAACAGCATCAACAATTAACCAGGTAGCCAGCACTGTTGAACAGGTTACTGTAAATACACAGCGCATCGCAGAAACTTCAGAACAGGCCACTACCTATGCTCAGGCAGGTACAGAGGGAATAGACCGCATCAGTTTACAGATGCAGTCTATTGAAAACGCTACCACCGGTAGCGGGGAAATCATTAACACGCTTAATGAATCTGCCACAAGAATTTCTCAAATCGTAGAATTAATTACCAAAATTGCGGACCAAACCAATTTACTTGCTTTGAACGCTGCGATAGAGGCAGCAAGGGCCGGGGATCAGGGACGCGGCTTTGCGGTGGTTGCCGAAGAGGTAAGAAAACTTGCCGAACAGTCAGCCGTCGCCGCAAAAGAAATTCATCAGCTTATTACATCCATCCAGCAGGAAACAAATAAAGCTGTGCAAAGTATGGCTGACAGCGTGGCTCAGGTGAAAGAAGGGACTGTTGTGGTATCGGATGTGGGAGCGACCTTTGAAAACATCATTGCGACAGTTCAAAACCTCTCTGGGGAACTACAGTCTGTAGCAGCGGCTACAGAACAGATGTCTGCGGGTGTGCAAAACGTTGCTGCAACAACCGAGGAACAAGCAGCAACCATAGAAGAAGTTTCTTCAACCAGTCAGGATCTGGCAACGATGGCTGACGAGCTGGAAAGCTTGTCCAAACGTTTTAAAGTATCGTAACATTTTTAGGTAGGATCTACTTTGCAAAGGGTATTCTTTGAGAAAAGTAACGGTGATATTTTACAGCCTGTTTTTCTAAGTAAATCAGAAAAACAGGCTGTTTCAATCTTAAAGCATATTCTAGAATAAAAGCAAAGCTAAACATGTCAATCGCAAAAACGAAATACGTTTTAGACAATAAAAAATAACAAGCTTCCATTCAAAATGCCAAGTCTTACTTCATAACTAAAATCTTACTAAAAGACTGAGGGCTAATCTTGGCAATCCCTTTGTTAGGCAACTTTTTTTAAAGAAAGCTGCCGATTGGCAGAAGCCGCTTCAAATTTCCCTTCCCATTTTGCAATTACTAAAGAGGCCACGCTGTTGCCAACAACATTTACCACCGTTCGGGCCATATCAAGTAGACGATCAATACCGGCAATAAAAGCAAGCCCCTCTAAAGGAATACCTACTGAGCCTAGGGTAGCCAACAACACAACGAAGGAAACACCGGGTACGCCTGCAATTCCTTTGGATGTAACCATTAATACCAAAACGAGAGTGATCTGTGTACTTATAGACAAGTTGATGCCATACATTTGAGCAATAAATACTGCTGCGATAGCCTGATACAAAGTACTACCATCCAGGTTAAATGAGTAACCGGTTGGAATCACAAAGGATGTAATGGCTTTGGGGCAACCTAAGCGTTCCATTTTTTCCATTATTCTAGGTAGCACGGTTTCACTGCTGGCGGTAGAGTACGCTAACAGTAACTCTTCTTTAAGGTAACGCATCAATGAAAAGATGGTGATACCTGTATACCGTAAGATTGATCCAAGGACAAGAACAATAAATAAGAACATCGTAACATAGACGGTAATTGCCAGCTTCCCAAGGGGAATTAGGGACGCGACGCCAAATTTGGAGACGGTTACACCGATTAGTGCAAATACACCGATGGGAGCAAATTTCATAATCATATTTGTAACATTAAACATTGTCTCCGCAACGATTTGGAAAAATTGTAAGGCAGGTTTTCCTTTCTCACCCAGGTAGGATAAACCAAGCCCAAAAATAACGGAAAAGAAAATAATAGAAAGCATATCCCCTCTAGTCATTGCATCAAATATGTTGGTGGGGATTATATTGACAAAGGTATCCGCAAAACTATGGCTCTTGACGGTTTCGGTGGTTGCAATATAGTTACTGATATCACCCTTGGCTAATTGGCTCATATCTACACCGACCCCCGGTTTGACGAGGTTAGCAACCAATAGGCCAATGATGATAGCTACTGTGGTTACGACTTCAAAATAGAGGAGAGTTTTCCCACCTAATTTCCCCAGTTTTTTGACATCACCCACGCCTGCAACACCAACAATAAGTGTGGACATCACAATAGGAACCACGATCATCTTAATCAAGCGAATAAACATATCTCCCAGTGGTTTAAGGTAGGTACTTACAGCAGGATTGCCATAAAATACTGCACCTACGATAATACCAACAATTAAGCCAATGAGAATTTGAAAAACCAAGCCGTACTTCTTCACCTTTTTCCTCCTGACTGATTATAATCGACAATAAATAGTAAAATTCGACACATAGTGTTCAAAAACCTACTCAGAATTTTAGTAATCACTAGAAATTGTGC
>CAMKDG010000033.1 GCA_946411205.1 uncultured Desulfotomaculum sp. | reverse complement strand
AAATTGAGTGATCGGCAGCGGGCCAGAGAATTAGCCATTAAAGAACTGCCGCATATTGTTTCCTATCTAAATACCCATATTCCCGGTTTTAGTGATGCCTATTTGGTAGATACCGCACCGGAATTATACGTTCGTGAGACCAGACATATTGAGGGACTTTACCGTCTAACCGTGGATGATGTGCTGGCAAACAGAGATTTTCCGGATCGCATTGCCTTTGGCTCGTATCCTATTGATATCCAGGCTACCGACCCCAACTTTAAAGGAAATGTGATTGGAGTGCCTACCCAATACGCTATTCCCTTTAGAAGTATCGTTCCTCAGCAGGTGGAAAATCTGTTGGTGGTGGGTCGTGCAGCCAGCTTTGATTCATTACCCCACGGCAGTGCTCGGGTAATTCCTATCGGCATGGCCACAGGTCAGGCGGCTGGTGTGGCAGCGGCCATTAGTTTACAAAACAAGGCCACTTTCCAAGGGATCAGCGAGAACACGTACCTGATAGGGCAATTGCAGCAAAGATTGATTAATCAGGGTGTGGATTTAAAGCCCATTAATTTACCGGCACCGCCCGAAACCCAACATTGGGCCTATGAAGGTATGAAGTTAATGCGCCACTATGGCTTGGCTGCCGGGGGCTACAATAACGATTACAGATTAAATCAGGAGATGCCTGAGCAGCAATTTATCAATGGCCTAATCTGGATTACCAGACTAACCGGTGTTCAAGTAAAGGATCGCCCGGTGCTTTATGCCGAAGGAAATGAATTAATGATAGAAGATGCAGCTTATATGATGGCTAGGTACCTGGGGATGAATGGAACCAAACAGCAGGCTTATGATTATTTTACCAGTGTAGGCTTCTGGAATCCCGTAGTACTAGAAAATGTTCAGCAGAATAAAGGTGTTGTTACCATCGGTGCCGGATATATGCTGTTTAAAGACTTTACCGATTGGCTTAAAGCCAATCCCAACGGGGTAGCAGTTCCAATAGCAGAGCAAGCTAAACCGGTCACTCAACCAAATAAATAAATCTTATCTAATAAATAGGCCGTGCAAATTTGCGCGGCTATATTTGTTACCAGAGGTAAACAGGGTTATAATAAATGGAGGATTTTGTCATAGGAGGAGATACGTTTGGGCAACAAATGGAGATATGGCCTGTGGGGAATGATTATTATCGCAGTTTTGGCTGCGGCCCATGTGGCTTTTTGGCAGCGGTATATGGTGGAAAAGGATTTCCGCCAGGTGGAACTGGCGGTTAATTATGATGAAATTAGAGCGCTGTCAGGATTGGCAGGCTTGAATTCTGTGGAAGGACTGCAGGAGTTTAAGAAACATGGTGTTACTTCGGTGGTACTAAGGGAACCTTTATTGGAGGATTTAGCCATAGGGGGTAACATCGAGGTTTTTTCCGGGCAGGCTCTGTTGGAACGGCTGAACAGTCAGGAGACAACTTCCTGGTTGGTCAGGATTAAGGAGAAAATTCCCGCCATCAGCAGGCAGAATACCTATATCTGTATTTACAATAAGGCTCTTTATGAGCAGATAGCGGCTCACATGTCTGCTAAATTAGGCGAGGTTAAGCCTTATGAAATTAGTCATGGTACCTACATAATTGAAACGGTGGCTCCGTATATAGAATCAAAGGAGTCTATCAAAAAGTGGCTAGGGGTTGGCTTTACCCAAACTTCCCTAGAGGATATCCGGCAAGCGGGCTTAAAACCAATTTTACAAATCCGCACCTGGCCTGCGGATCAGAAAAATATTCGACAGGTTTTTGCTTTATACCGCAACATTCCAGCGGTATCCACCGTCCTATTTAATGATGACACCCTGCCGGGTTACAATAGTAAAGCTTTACTGGCAGAATTGGCCAATGAAATGAAAAAGAGCGATTTGTCCTTGGCCCAGGTGGAATTCTTTGCTCAAAAGGGTTTTGATAAATTAGGGATCCTGTTGGACAAGAAAGTGGTTCGTCTACATACTATTTCCCCGGATGAATTAAAGAAGATGACACCTGCTGAAGCTTTAGATCGCTATGCCCTAGCAGCGGCTGAGCGCAACCACCGAATTTTGTATTACCGGCCTTTTTTAGCAGGTGGCGGATTGCTTGAACAAAACCTAGGCTTTTTGGATAGCTTAGGTACGAGGCTGGAGCAGGAGAATCTTACCTTGGGTACTGCCAGCCAGTTGCCGCCGATACCGGTTTCCCGGGAACTGGTTTTCTTAATTGGACTGGGTGTTATCGCCGGTGGGCTGTTGCTTCTGGATAAAATAGGCTGGCGCAAGCTATTGCCAGTCCTTGGGGTAGGGGCCGTTCTAGTGTGGCTGGGTTTGCTGCTGCTGGACTTTGGCATGGCCCGCAAACTTATGGCCTTGGCGGCGGTGATAATCTTTCCCGCGTTGTCTCTGCTGCTTTATATCCGGCAGGAAGGGCGTTCATCGGGACAGGCTGTCCTAGCTTTTCTTAAGCTATCTTTGTTTTCCCTGCTTGGAGCACTGTTTATGGTAGGGGTGTTGGCGGATGCAGGGTTTATGCTAAAGCTAGACCAGTTCATCGGCGTGAAGCTAGCTCATGTGCTGCCCTTGATGATTATTTTACTTTATTTCTCACTGCTGGTGGCCAAGGGTTTGGGGGTAGCGGAGAAAATCAGAGGGCTACTCAACCAACCTCTGCTATTGGGCATTGCCATGCTCGGTGGATTAATGGCAGTGGCGGTGGCGATCTATGTTGCACGCACCGGTAATGAGGGGATGTCGGTTAGTGGTTTGGAATTGCAGTTCCGCAGTTTGTTAGACCAAATTTTAGGCGTGCGGCCTCGCACTAAGGAGTTTTTACTGGGTCATCCTGCTTTACTGCTTCTGCTTATTTACGGTTACCGTGATAACCGATTTTTACCATTGTTATTGTTGGCAGCCATTGGTCAGGCTTCTTTAGTGAATACCTTTGCTCATATCCATACGCCGTTGCTGATATCTCTTCTGCGGGCTTGCCACGGCTTATGGTTGGGGATTTTGCTGGGATTACTGGTGTATGCTTTGATTAAGCTGGCAACTCGCTGGGGAAGAAGGTTTCAAAATGGCTAAGGTTTGTATATCCGGCTATTATGGTTTTGATAACCTAGGTGATGAAGCGGTGTTATTCAGTATCTTAAAGACACTGCGGGATTTGCGCATTGGGCTACGGATTGAGGTGCTTTCTCAACAGCCTAAGGAAACCGAGGATGTTTATCGAGTCATGGCTACTAATCGTTGGAAATTTAAAGATATCTACCGGGCAATAAAGGATTCCGATATGCTGATTAGTGGCGGTGGCAGTCTGCTGCAGGACGTGACAGGAACCAAGAGTTTGCTTTATTATCTGGGGGTAATTTGGTTGGCCCAATTGTTGGGTAAGCCTGTGTTCTTTTATGCCCAGGGCATTGGGCCGGTAAAGACTCCCCTTGGGAAATTTCTTATGAGAATGGTGGTCAATCGAGTTCATTACATCACCGTTCGGGATGAGTCTTCTTTGGCTGATTTAGAAGAAATGAGAATTAGCAAACCTACCATTCAAGTAACCGCAGACCCGGTGCTGGGTTTGGAACAAAAATTTGTGGATGAGGCTATTGGCCGCAAGGCATTAGAAGAGGCCGGTTTGGATTTGTCTATTGAAAGAAAACTGGTAGGCATTTCTGTGCGGGAATGGCAGGGTCTCACGGAGTATAAAGAAGTAATGGCTGAGGTAGCCGATAAACTCTCTCGCATTGGCTACCAGGTGGTCTTTCTACCCATGCATTATCCGGACGATCTAAAGACCTCCGAGGAAGTGGTAGCTCTTATGGAGCAGCCTGCAGTGGTGCTGTCCGGTAAGTATTCGGTGGTAGAAATGGCCAGCTTGATCGCTAATATGGATTTGCTTATTGGTATGCGGTTGCACGCGTTAATTTTGGCTGCGGTGATGCATGTGCCGCCGGTAGCCTTGGCCTATGATCCTAAAATAGATCGGTTTATGGGGTTGTTGGGTAAACAAGCGGCTACCCAGGTAGCGTTTCCGGTGTATGAGGATCTGTGGTGTGTTATTGAAGAAATTATTTGTGAACCCTGGGTAGCCCGGGAGGAATTGATTCAGGATGTGGAACCGCTACGGCAAAAGGCCCAGAGTACGGCGGCCATTGCCCTGAATGTATTAGACAGGCACCTGTGCAAAGAAGGTCCAACGGCGGGATACCTGTAGTGTCACCCGCTAGCATCATACTCCGCTTGAAGAGCGAGCTTTAGTTAACACGGAAGAATTATATCTTAAGGAAGTGAAGTAATGACAGCAAGAAGATGGCTACTTTATGTTTGTTTATGTCTGTCCCTATTATGGGCTTTGCCAGCGGCTGCAGCAGAACAAGTTGCGCCGGGAGTCCGCCAGTGGCAAGTGGAGAAGACCAACTGGGAAGGCAAGCCTCTGAAGGCTTTTGTATTGGAAGTAGACCCTAAGCAGAAGTTTACCGAAATCCGGCCTGTGTTGGGAAATGACAGCATTGGTAAAAAAGAAACTCTCAGCAGTATGGCGGAGCGCACTGGTGCGGTGGCTGCCATTAACGGAGGCTTTTTTGATACGGGCACCGGGGTACCGGTGGGGAACCTGTTTGTTGATGGGAAGGCAGAGTACATTTCTGATATTTTAAGAACCACCTTTGGTTTCACTTATCAGGGAGAGATGAAGGTGGGTTACCTAGCCCCAAGGATCACAGTAGAGATTGCCGGTAGGGGTCAGTTGTCGGTACAAGGGATTAATCTTAGCCCCGTGAGCGATGGCTTGGTGTTATATACACCGGCCTGGGATAAGAGTGTTCCTGAGGGAGTAAGGGTGGCGCTAAAACCGGAGGAAGCTGGTACTTACAGAGTCGTTGATGCCAGTTCCGGTATACCTGCCGGAGGAAGTATATTAGTTGGCTGGGGAAATTCAGCTAGTCAACTAAGGAGTATTACCACAGGGAGCAGTGTGAAGATAGTAACCGAGCTGCCCAGCGATTGGAATAACCTGCGTCATGGCTTAAGCGGCAGCCCAATCTTGGTAGAAAACAGCCTACCGGTGGATCAAGCGGTGCAGGAAGGTCTCTGGGGTACGGTTCTCAAAGTAGCTCCCAGGACTGCCGTGGGGGTTACCTCCCAGGGGAAGATTCTGTTGGTGGTTGTCGATGGTCGTCAGGAGAAGAGTGCCGGGGTTAGCCTGGAGGAGCTCAGCTATTTGATGATTGATTTAGGAGCTGTACAGGCTGTAGGCTTGGATGGTGGTGGCTCCAGTGAAATTTGGGTCAAAGGACAAATTTTGAATAACCCATCAGATAAGAAGGAGAGACCGCTGGGGAACGGCTTGCTGGTTCTTCAACAACTGCCGGTATTTGTGGATGGCAAACGTCTCTATTTGGATGTACCACCGGTGATTGAGCAGGGGCGGACACTGGTGCCTTTACGGAAGATTTTTGAGCGACTGGGCGCTGGGATCGACTGGAACGAAGAAAACAAGACTGTTCTCGCGACCAAAGGAGAGCAGACCATAGAATTGACAATGGGACAGGCTAGTTGTTTAGTGAACGGGAAGAAGGTACAGCTGGATGTACCTGCTAAAATTATCAATGGCCGCACCATGGTGCCCATGCGTTTTGTGGGAGAAACTCTGGGTGCTAAGGTGAACTATGTCACCACCAACGGCCCTGCTGTTTATATTGAGAGTGTACAGGGAGGGTCGGTTAATGAATAAGAAATTGTTAGCACTTGTTCTGGCGGCGGGGATTTCCATGGGAAGCCTCCCGGCAGCCGCAGAGGATATAATGCCACCGGAACTGCTGCAACAACTGAATCAACAGTCCGGGCAGGTAAATCAAGAAGTCTCCCTGCACTTAGCCTCAGACTATCTTGATAATATCAACTGGAATTTACCTTGGGCTGTGCAAAAGCTGACTAACAGTAATTTGCTGCTCTGCCGCGTCGGGGCGTGGGATCCGAGTGTTATTGAAATAACGGCCCAGGGAGCCGAAGTATGGTCCTATCACGGC
Organism: uncultured Desulfotomaculum sp.; assembly: GCA_946411205.1. Classification (GTDB taxonomy): domain Bacteria; phylum Bacillota; class Desulfotomaculia; order Desulfotomaculales; family Desulfotomaculaceae; genus Desulfotomaculum. The sequence continues at coordinate 25,858 of CAMKDG010000033.1, read as the reverse complement.
ATACAGGCCAACAGTGCAGTAAGACTGTCTAACGGCAACACCCTCGTGGCCGATTCCGGTGCTCCGGGTGCCCCCTTTGTACCTCGCGTGTTGGAATTAAACTCCGAAGGAAAAAAGGTTTGGGAATATGTTTTGCCTTCAGTTGCCTCTGCCCCTCGCTATGCGGAGCGGTTGAAAAACGGTAATACACTGGTGGTATTGCCCTTTGAGGTAAGGGAGGTAACACCCGATAAGAAAATTGTTTGGCAGTATGGTTTAGGAAAACCCGGCAAATCAGGGACCGCCGGATATTTAGCTCACCCGGTGCGGGCCCACCGCTTAGACAATGGCAACACCCTGTTGGTAGATAAAGGATATGCTCAAAACGGTAGGGTACTGGAGATATCTCCGGCCAAAAAAATAGTTTGGCAGTTTACGGCAACTTCGAGCAGTGCCCAGGAAAATCAACCCCCTGCTTTAGTACAGCCCCTGGATGCTTTACGTTTACAGGACGGCTCTACGTTGATAACGGATAAAAAACAGGATATGTTGTTTGTGGTGGATGCAGCGGGGCAAATTGTAGAAGTTAAAACCTGGGTTGATTTGTATAAATCGGCTCCGGTAACCGACCTGTGGTTTGCTGAGCCAAAGGAGGACGGCAATGTATTGATTTCTGCCACGATGGTGACAGGGAGAAGCAGAATTGCTGAAATTGTAGGCGAGAGCATGAAGGTTGTCTGGAGTAAGTAATGGTTAAACCATCCTCGGATACCAAAAAGAATCTAAAGGAAAATGCCTAGAAATGACGAATTTATAAAGGCAGAAAAAGGAGGGTTCAGCTTGAAGAATAAAAAAGTAGTATTGCTGATTTCCATGTTGATTTTAAGTTTAGTAGTCGCCGGTTGTGGTGGAGGGAAGACTAAGAACGAAGTGAAAACTCCGGAACAAGCGGCTGTGATGGAAGGAGATCCGCTACAAAACTTAATTACCAAAGAGAAAGAATGGTTCACCCGGTTGGATGGGGTACGTGGTGATGTTAAAAATATCTATACCGACTGGGAGCAAGGTAAGATTAGCCGGGAGCAATTTATTGAGAAACTCAATGGTCCCAAAGCAGCAGTTAATGGCATGATTAAGGACTACGATTTACATATGGAGGTAAATCCTTTTCCTGAGGAGCTTAAACAACAAGAACTGTATAAAAACGGTCTAGCCAATGGTGAAGAAATGAGAAAAATTGTTAATAACTTTATCTTTTTGATCCAGGAAGGCATGATGGATATTGAGACCCATAAATTAAAGCAGTTGACCGACGATCAAATTAAAGGTGCATATCAAGACTTTTTGATAGAGAAGTATGATGGCTACAAGCAAAAGCTGGAACCGGCCCTTAAAGAGGCGGCCAAATAATGAGTGGTAAATGCCCGCAGTGCGGGGGAGACGTAAAAGGTAAAGAGATCAGTGCGCAGTACTCCGAAGGCCAGAAATCAGGCCATATTCCCATGAAGGTGATGGAGTGCCAGCAATGTGGTGAGCAGTTTGTGGATGTAGAGTTGATTAAGATGCTATTGGATAAAACCGAGGGCAGTGGTCCCAAAACGGGACTACCTAATTAAAAATTTATAGAGATCCGCTTAGGTTAATAAGAAATTGTGCTTATTATTTGGACTTTCTAGGGACGAACCCTAGAAAGTTTTTTTATACATTTCATAATCATAGCTTGAAACACTACCCAATAATTGGTAATATTAGTAAAAACCCTTGGGGGGATTTCTGTGTTGTGTATTGAAACCATTAAAGCCAAGGCGGTTCCAATATTAAAAAGTTATGGCGTAAAGCAAGCTTATGTTTTCGGCTCCTTTGCTAGAGGTGAGCAGACCGAGGATAGTGATGTTGATATTCTGGTGGAATATGCTCCGGGTGTAAGCAAATCAATATTCAAGATCGTTGAATTAAAGTATGAGTTAGAAGAGGCTCTACTACGGAAAGTGGATGTTGTAACAGAGCAGGCTATATCCCCTTACATCAGACCTTATGCTATGAGAGACAAGCAGGTGATAATGTGAGAGATAACCTAACCTATCTTCAGCACATCATGGAAAGCATACAAAAAATAGAAAAATACCTTAATACTTTAACCAAAGATCAATTTTTAGAAAATGACAGCATTCAAGATGCTGTTATTCGACGTTTTGAGATCATAGGAGAAGCAACGAAGAATCTCTCAAAGACTTTCAGAAATAGGTACCCAGAAGTTCCCTGGCGTTTAATGGCTGGTACAAGAGATGTATTTATCCATGATTATTTCGGGATAGATCTTGACTCTGTTTGGGACGCAGCTAAAGAAGATTTACCAGGATTAAAAAAACAACTTGAAAAGATTATAAAGGCAGAAAAGTAGTACTTGTAAAATTGAGGGTGTTACGAAATAATAGAGAAAAATCCGGGGTTAGCCCGGATTTTTCTCTATTATGCTGTCCATTTTCTGAAGCTGCTGCTGCAGCCATAAAATATCTTGCTCTCCGAAGGAACGGGGGGCTTTTCTTTCATCCAAGGCCCGTACCGCCGCCACTCCCGCTGCATCTCCTAGAACGGCCAGATTAGGTAGCACCCTAAGCTCTGCCCAGGCAAAGGAAGAAATGCTGGCGGCATAGCCCGGGACTAGTAAATTATCCGTCTTGGCAGGTAGTAGGGTCTCGAAAGGCAGGTAAACGGGATTCTTCGGTTCGCCACCCGCTTGCTCCCAATCAGGACGCAGGTGTTTGGTGACCGGCCAATCATAGGCGCCGGAGGTTTTTAAATCCTGCGGCACAAAGGCATTAATGTCCATCATGTAATAGCCTAGGCCGATACGTGTTTGGTAATTGTTAGCATCGGCACCGGAGGAATTTTGTGCTGCCAGTTGGGTTTCCGTAGTAGTTACAGCATAATTATTGTTTTCCTGGCTAGCTTCTTTACTAGATTTTTTACGAGTATCCACATCGGAACCTTCTTTGTTCGCCAGGGGACTGTGGATGGATTCCCGAAGGTACATGGTTTCTCCTACCACCGGTTGGTTAGTTTTATCCCGCACCAGTTCCACATCGCCAAAGCCGTACAAGGTACCGTTGGCAGTATCCTGTACTGTAAACTCCCGGAGGGCAGCTAAAAAATCAGGATTATTGAGAAATTGACGGGCTTGCACCCAGGCTTGATCCACGGTGAGATCCTCCAGTAAACGTTTCTCTGGAAAACGATCACTGCCTTTGTCTCGCCCGTGGGTCTGACCATCCACATTAAACACCAACAGGCAATTGACCCACCACACATCACTATCTTTACCGTTAGCTGCTGCGTTAATGGGTTTAATGGCAAAGCCTTGGGGGCCATATTTTTCGTTAAAGGCAATAACCCTGGGATTAGAGGTAAAGGTATCTTTGCCGCCAGCCAGACCCCAACTACCCTTGGCATCTCGAACAAATTCCCAGTCCTTGATGCGCATATTTTTTGGAGGAGTCTTAACCCCTTTCACCTGAAACATCAAGGTAGCTGCCTGTTGCCGGGCCAGAGTATCATTTTCCAATGCGGGTAAATACTCAGCCGGCCAGTCAGCCCGCCCGACACTAACGGTATTGCCCGAGAGTCTGGTTAACCGTCCGTCCAGCGAAGCATCAATAAAGATTTTTCCGTTGATTCTTTTAACGTCTTTACCCCAGTCGACTTCCCCGCTCTCTTTCCTATAAATACTTCGCAGTGTCAGTTCCTTAATCTTATTTTTCTCAGCAGCTACCTTTTCAATATCATAACTATAGAGAATTTTAATGTTCTTGAACTGAGACAAATCCTCCTGAATAATTTCCGTCATCCGCTCGGTATTATAAAATTGCCCTGCCTTAGCAAACCAACGTCCAAAGGAACCTTGCGTGACTAATTGCCCTCGCCACAAACGAATATCCGTAAAGTTTTGCCCACCAACAGTTCCCAGTCCCCCCACGGACTGAACCGGCTCTGTCACCACTAACAAAATTTTCTTATCCGGCGCAGTTACCGCAGCACTACGAGCCGCTGCACAGCCATCAAATCCACCACCAACAATAACAACATCCATCTTCTGGCCTGGGGAATATATCCAATATCCCCCCAGAGATAACAGTAAGACCAATAAAGCTAAAACAATTTTTTTCAAATCCAAACCTCCATTTAGTTATTATTAATGTGAGATAAATACTAATACGTAGAGTCTATGGTCTAAAGCCATGGCAACAGTCACTTAAATAGATAAAGCCAATAGAATCCAAAAAGCTGCCCAAAGGTACAAAAAACTTGCCTATCTCGGCAGGAACCAGTATAATAATGCCGAATTTAAGCGTATATACTTAGAATCGGAGGTACCTATGCTTGATATAAATGCTATCCAGAAGATTTTACCACATCGCTACCCCTTTCTGTTAGTGGATCGTATCGTGGAGATGGAAGAGGGTAAAAAAGTTGTCGGGATTAAGAATGTTACTGCCAATGAACCCTTTTTCCAAGGCCATTTCCCCGGCTTCCCGGTCATGCCTGGTGTTTTAATTATTGAAGCGATGGCCCAGGTGGGTGCTATGGTCATTCTTAGTATGCCTGCTTATGCCGGGCGTATTGGGCTTTTAGCCGGTATTGATAAAGCTCGCTTTCGCCGCCAGGTGGTGCCGGGGGATACTCTGCGCATCGAAGTAGAGATTTTAAAGCTGCGCGGTACCGTGGGTAAAAGTACAGCCAAAGCCTATGTGGGAGAAGAACTGGCTGCCGAGGCAGAATTAATGTTCGCCATAAGTCAGCAATAAAGAGAATTTTCACGAATTCCTGATTATAAATAAGATTTGTGACTTTTTTAAATGAACAAACAATAATTTTGCTACTCATTAGTGAATGTAGTAGTTTTTACTGCTGTACAGGCTTGTATCTCTGCGGTAGAATGAGTAAGGTCGTGAATTCTGCAAAATGTGCCTTTGTCATGGAGGGATAGACATTGTCATACAATATACTAATGGCTGTATTATTGGCTTTAGTACTGGCCTTGGTTTTTACACCATGGGTTCGTAAGGTTGCCTTTAAAATTGGCGCCATTGATCAGCCGGAACAGCGCAAGGTACACAGCAAAACCATGCCCCGTATGGGTGGCTTGGCGGTATATTTGGCCTTTGCTGCCGCGGTATTATGTACGCATCAGTTAGATAACAGATTAACTGGTTTGCTGGTTGGTGGTCTAGTTATCGTATTGTTAGGTATTTTAGACGATACCAGGGGGCTACCCGCCAAAGTAAAGCTGGTAGGGCAAATTGCTGCCGCGGCGGTGGTAATTCCCTTCGGGATTCAAATAGAGTTTATCACCAACCCCATTAATGCCTCAATAATTCAATTAGGCTACTGGGGCATACCGGTGACGATTTTTTGGATTATCTCAGTAACCAATGCTGTTAACCTAATAGATGGTTTAGATGGCCTGGCAGGAGGGACTTCCTTCATTGCGGCCCTTACCCTAGCGGCTGTAACTTGGCAGCAATCTTCGCTCCTGGGTGGTTTTGGGATGGAAGTGGCTGGTCTGGCCTTAATTCTGGCCGCAGCTACACTGGGCTTTCTGAAGTATAACTTTTATCCGGCCAAAATTTTCTTAGGCGACACCGGTTCCATGTTCTTGGGTTATGCCCTAAGTACCCTAGCGGTGATGGGTGTGGCTAAGGCGGCTACCGCCATTTCGGTCATTGTACCGATGGTAATTCTGGGAATTCCCTTGTTGGATGTAGTTTTTGCTATCCTGCGTCGTTATCAAAGTCACCGCCCTATTTTTCAACCGGATAAAGAACACCTGCACCATCGCATGATGGCCTTAGGTTTTTCTCACAAGCAAACGGTGTTGGCCATTTACGTGGTGAATCTGCTATTGGGTGTTAGTGCCTTTTTGCTGACGGTTCTTTCCGACAGTCAAGCCGTACTGCTCTTATTGATCTTGGCCGTGGTGATTATCGTAGCCGCTAACAAAATCGGGGTTATCGGCAAAGCTGCTAAAACCGGCATTCAGTCTACCGTTTCAGCTTCACAGAATTTACAGCAGCGGTCCTCGAAAATGTAGGACCGCTTTTTTATGAACTAGCAACCAGAAAGGATGTGGGTTATGAGAGTTCGTAAGGCAATTATTCCGGCAGCCGGACTGGGGGTTCGGTTTTTACCGGCTACCAAGGCTCAACCCAAGGAAATGTTGCCCATCGTGGATACCCCCACCATTCAGTACATTGTTGAAGAAGCTGTTGCCTCCGGCATAGAGGATATTCTTATTGTCACAGGTCGCAATAAACGAGCCATTGAAGATCATTTTGATAAGTCTACGGAGTTGGAGCTTCAATTAAACAACAAACAAAAACACGAACTGTTAGGTTTGGTTCGAGATATTAGTGATATGGTGGATATTCATTACATTCGACAAAAGGAGCCATTGGGCTTAGGCCATGCGGTTTTCTGTGCCAGAAAGTTTATTGGTGATGAACCCTTTGCAGTTTTGTTAGGGGACGATATCATCCGCAGCAAGGTTCCTTGTTTAAAGCAAATGATCAACCTCTATGAAGAATACCGCTATTCGGTACTGGGCGTGCAGGAAGTTCCCCAGGAACACGTGGATCGATACGGGATTGTGGAGGCTACGCCGGAAAAAGAAGGTGTCTGCCGCGTCCATGATTTGGTAGAGAAGCCAGCTATCGACCTAGCCCCTTCCCGCTTGGCTGTCATGGGACGTTACATACTGAGTCCGCGAATTTTTGACATTCTAGCCACCACTAAGCCCGGCGCCGGCGGTGAGATACAACTAACCGATGCTTTAAAACGTCTGGTGCAGGCCGAGGCCATTTACGGCTGTCTCTTTGAAGGTAAGCGCTATGATGTGGGGGATAAGTTAGGCTATCTTAAAGCTACTGTGGAATTTGCTTTGGAAAGACCGGATTTAGCGGCAGCTTTTCGGCAATATTTAGAACAAATCGTGACGGAACAGGTGAAATAAAAGTGAAAGTATTAGTTACTGGCGGGGCCGGTTTTATCGGTTCTCATATAGTAGAGGCTTTACTGGCTGCCAAGCATGAAGTAGTGGTCATAGATAATTTATCCTCCGGTAAAAAAGAAAACTTACCGTCAGAAGTACCTCTCTATGAGGTAGATATCACGGATTCTGTCATCGACAATGTGATCAAAGAAAGTAAACCCCAGGTGATTATTCATCAGGCTGCCCAGGTAGCGGTACCGGTTTCCCTACGGGATCCCTTGTTTGATGCAAATGTTAATATCATGGGCACCTTAAATTTGTTAGAGGCCTGCCGCAGCTATGCTGTCGAAAAGTTTATCTTTGCTTCCTCGGCGGCGGTGTATGGCAATCCCCTTTATCTACCGGTAGATGAAGAGCATACCGTAAGGCCTTTATCCGGCTATGGGATAGCCAAACATACCGTGGAGCGCTATTTAGAGATGTACCAGGAACTCTGTGGCTTGCGCTGGACAGCCCTACGCTACGCTAATATTTATGGTCCCCGTCAGGATGCCTTAGGGGAAGGTGGGGTAGTGGCCATCTTTATTAATAAGCTACTGTCTGGTCAAAGTCCCACTATTTTTGGAGATGGCGAACAAACCCGTGATTTTGTCTTTGTCAAAGATGTGGCTACAGCCAATCTGCTGGCTTTGGAGCAGGGAGATAACCAAATACTAAACATCAGTACCGGCAAAGCTGCTACGGTCAATGAATTATATGTGCTCCTGCGACAAACGATAAAATCCACGCTGGAACCCGTTTATGGCCCACCCAGAGCGGGGGATATTGTGCACAGTTATTTGGCTAACCAAAAAGCTATGCAATACCTGGATTGGCAGCCTACGTTTAGCCTGGCACAGGGGTTACAAGAGACAGCTCAGTACTACATAAACCAATAAAGTAATGAGGGTTGAGATGCTTGTCCCAACCCTCATTACTTTATTGACTCCGTTTTTATTTATTGCTGGAAGCTTTGCCGTTTTTTTTGTCCTGGCAATTACTAAGATAACGATCCAACAGTTTACGTCGGGCATTCAATGCCTTTATATCCACAGCCTTGGCCATTCTCATCAAACTCCTTACCATACAATAGATTAACTAACCATAGTATCCCCTAAAAAACGACATTATAAACCTTGCCAGGGCTGGAATATTGTGCATAATTAAGGTGTAGCAATCATAAAATAAGCCTTGTATGATATTTTAATGGTAATGGAGGGGTACCCTTGAGTCATAAAATTTCCTTTGGTACTGACGGCTGGCGGGGCATTATTGCCAAAGATTTTACCTTTGATAACGTGCGGTTAGTGGCCCGGGCTGTGGCAGCCTATATTCATCAATTGGGGCTTGGCAAACGAGGCATCGTGGTGGGTCGGGACAACCGTTTTCTAGCCGAGGAATTTGCCGAAGCGGTAGCAGAGGAATTTACCAACCAGGATATACCGGTTTTTCTCTGCAGTGGAGCAACGCCTACTCCGGTAACAGCCTATGCCATTAAGTTGCAGGAGGCTGCTGGGGCGGTAATGCTGACCGCCAGCCACAATCCGCCACCCTATAATGGCTTTAAGTTTATCCCGGAATATGCCGGACCGGCCCTGCCGCATATCACCCAAAAAATAGAAGAGAATATCGCTAAATTGCAGGCCGGTGAACCCTGTGATTTTTACCAGCTGGAACCGGCCACCGGGCGATATGGCCATTTAGTGGCAGAGGAACTGGCAAAGACCTGTAACTGCACCGAACTCAATCCCTTTGAGGCCTATATAGAACATATTTCAACGATCATTGATTTGGCAGTAATCCGTCAGGCCGGGTTGAAGGTGGTTGTCGACCCCATGTATGGTGCGGGTATCGGTTATTTGGAACACCTACTGGGGGAAGCCGGGGCGCAGGTGGAAGTCTTTCACAATACCCGAGATCCACTTTTTGGGGGAACTTTACCGGAACCCACCGGGCATTCCCTGGATGAGCTACGCCAGCGAGTTAAAGCTGGCAGTGCACACCTGGGCTTAGCCTTGGACGGTGATGCGGATCGTTTCGGTATTATCGATGCCAACGGAGAGTATATCACCCCCAACCAGTTCCTACCCTTGCTTTACTATCACCTGCTGACTGTTAAAGGCTGGCGGGGGCCGGTGGCGAGAACCGTGGCTACCACTCATTTGCTGGATCGTCTGGCAGCTAAGGTGGGCCAACCGGTCTATGAGTCGCCGGTAGGCTTTAAATACATTGGACAGAATATGTTGGAAAAGGATTGCATCTTAGGGGGTGAGGAAAGCGGGGGACTATCGATCAAAGGCCATATTCCTGAAAAGGATGGTATTCTAGCGGGGCTTTTGGCAGCTGAAATGGTGGCTTATCATCAAAAGAGTCTTACCGAACTGCTGCAGCAAGTCTATGCGGAATTTGGTCAGCTTTATAGTGAGCGATTGGATATCCACACCAGCCTGGAGCAAAAGGAAGCCATTCTCAGCCAGTTAAAGGATTTTGCTCCCTCGGAGTTAGCGGGACAGTTGGTCACAGAAAAGATTACCCTGGATGGTACTAAACTGATCTTGGCCGACGGTGCCTGGGTGTTGATTCGTCCCTCCGGTACAGAGCCACTGTTCCGGGTGTATGTTGAAGCGAACAGCCTGGAACAGAAGCACAAACTGCAGCAAGCAATAAAAGAAATGCTGCACTTGGACACCTAAGACCCCAAGGAATACCCTACAAAAAGGCCGATAACCAAGAGCTAACGGCCAAACATTTCTCTTTTTTACAAAATATTCCTCAAGTTAATTTGTGAAAATAAAGGACTTGTCCAAGATGTCGTCGAATTTTTTTCGATGGCATCTTTTTTTGCGTGAGAGAGTTGGCATAAACAAAGTTTTTTCTAAACCATTGTTTATGATGGGATTTTATGAGGTGATACTTTGTTTTTTTTAACACGAAAGAAAACGGTTCCGCTTGTATATATCCTTGTTTTTTTGATGATTCTACTAATGCTACCCTGGCCGGCCTTGGCCGGAGCCGTGGCTACTAGTTATCACTTTGAAAATAATTTAGCAGCAGGGATTATGGGAGTGCCCGCTTTGTGGGCTTTGGCCAAGGGGACTAACGGCATCGGTCTTACGGGCAAAGGGCAAGTAATTGCTGTTGCCGATTCGGGACTAGAGGATGGCAACCTGGATACGCTACACCCGGATATTAAGGATCGTCTGGTGGGAGTTAAGGATTTCAGTGGTGACGGCTGGGCCGATCCCAATGGTCACGGCACGCATATTGTTGGTAGCATTGTTGGCACCGGTGTTAAATCCGAGGGTGCTATTAAGGGCGTTGCACCGGATGCGGGAGTGTATTTTCAAGCTACCTACAATGAAAAGGATCGGAGTTTGCATATTCCCTCAGTCTATCAATTGTTGCAGGATGCCTACCACGCCCCGGGCAGTCCGCGGATTCATGCGAACAGTTGGGGAGCCAATTTTAGCGATGGTATTTATGATTGGGATACCTATAGTTTAGACAAGTTTGTCTGGGACCATCCAGACATGGTGGTACTAAAATCCGCGGGAAATGGCTATAAAACGGCCAAGCCCTTTGTCAGTTCTCCGGGTGCTGCCAAAAACGCCATCACTGTAGGTTCCACCGAGGGCATTCGGGGGGTGGATAGCAGCTCGGACAATCCCGATCAGGTGGCAAGCTTCAGCAGCCGGGGTACCTTTGACGGGCGGATTAAGCCGGAGGTGTTGGCACCGGGAACCTGGATACTTTCTACCCGGAAGCAGAACAGTTCCGAGGAAAACAGCTATCTGGGTATGTACAATCAGTACTATGGTTATATGAGCGGCACCAGTATGTCCACTGCCCTAACGGCCGGAACACTGGCTCTGTTGCGCCAGTATTTAGTGGGACAAGGGGTAGCCCCCAGTGCTGCTCAGTTAAAGGCATTACTTATTTTCGGTACCCGTAAACTACCTGGAGTTTCTCAGGCGGATCAAGGTTTTGGCCGGGTGGATGTGGAAAATACCTTGCTGGCACTGGAGCAGGGTGATTTACAGCGAGTAGAGGGTAAAGGCACCACCGGCGAGAAAACAACCTATACTTTTAATAGCAATGGCAAGCCTTTTAAAGCAGTGCTGGCATACTCCGATTACCCCAAAACCCCGGGTGCCGGGAAGGATCTGGTCAATGACCTAGACCTCAAGGTAATCGGGCCGGATGGCAAGGAAATTTACTGGGGTAACGGTTACATCGACGGTGACCGTGTCAACAATGTTGAAGAGATTATCGTTAATGAACCTCAAAAAGGAACCTATACCCTGGAAGTTGCCGGGTATCAGGTAGCCCAGGGACCGCAGCCCTATGCCCTGGTTTATGGCACCTTGCCCCAGCAGGGAACAATCTCTAAGGTGAAGGAAAACACACTTTTTTTCAGTAATGGTGAAAAGGTACATTTGGAGTCAAGCACTTCAGTGCGCGTTGTCGGCGGGAGTGGTGAACCGAAAACCAAACTGGCTGATATTCCACCAGGTGCTGAGGTCTATTTGACCTTCGATAAAGATGGGCGTGTGAACCATATTGATGCGCTTTATACGACGATGGTTAGTAAGATTCAATCCAAAGAGGGCAGCAATCAGCTTATCCTTTGGGATGGTACCCGCTGGACCCTGGCTGAAAGTGCCATGATCTATGTGGGAGAAAATCAGCTCAACTGGTCGCAACTACCCCTGGAAGCAGAGCTTAAAATGACGGCAAATCCGGTAACCGGTAGGGTGTGGCAGATTGATGTCCAGGCTTTGCCGAAGCATTCGCCCTTTGATCCTTCGGCAATTTCAGATGAAACCGTTAAGCGGGCTATTGGGGAATCCAGGAATACCGACAAAGTTGTGCTGAGCACAGCGGCTAGGCAGGAAGAAACACAGGGCAAGCCTGTTACTTTAGCTTTTTCTGCGGATATGGCAGCGGAGCTTTATCGTAACGGCAAGCCGGTTGAATTAAAACTATCGGATTTAACTATTGAAGTCCCTGCGACAGATTTTTCTCGCTTGGGTGATAAAGAACGAGGTGCCCAACTACAGATGCAGGTAACTTGGCAAACCGTCGGGGAACAATCTTTACCCGCCAGTGATCCACTGATGTATCTGCGACCGGTGAGTCAGGTAGTAGATGTGCGAGCCCTAATTGTCTGGCCGGATGGCAGCCAATTAGTTGTCAACCAAGCCGATTATCCCTTTAAAGTAACCATTACATCCCCTGTGGGTGCTACTGCCGGACTCAATATCCAGCGGATTGGTACGTATCGGTTTAATGAAATGACTCGCCAGTGGGACTATCTAAATAACGATTACAATGCCGATACCGGAAAGTCTGGCTTTGCCACCAATCGTTTGGGTAAATTTGCTGTTTTAGAAGCCAGTCGTACCTTTAGTGATATTACCGAGCATTGGGCTAAGAGTGATATTGAAATTATGGCTGCCCGGCATCTGGTGCGAGGGATAACACCGTCCACCTTTAGCCCGGAGGAAACTGTTACCCGGGGGCAATTTACCGTGATGCTGGTTCGTACCTTGGGACTTAGTGAAGATACCAGTACCAATCCCTTTACAGATATCCCCACCGATTACTGGTGTGCCGGAGCGGTGGGCACGGCGGTGAAAATGGGACTGGTTTCCGGCTATAGCAACGATACCTTTGGCGCTAACGACCCCATTACCCGGGAACAAATGTCCGCCATGTTGGTACGTGCCATTCACTTTAACAGTAACAAGGTATTCCAAGAGGCTGATTTACCAACTGGCTATTACCACGATCAAGACAATATTGCGCCTTGGGCTAAAAGTTCCGTCTCACTTATTACTAATGAAGGCTTGATGAAGGGTAAAGGCCAAGCTACCTTTGCTCCCAAAGATCTTAGCACCCGTGCCGAGGCCGCCGCAGTGATGGTGCGGTTGCTGAATTATAAAATGAACAACTAATTTTTACCCTTTAGCTTTGTTTGGCCTTAGGCCGTAAGCCATAGACGATAGGCTAAAAAGAGTAGACCGTGGCTCCGAAACTAAAAGTAAGCAGGTGTCAAAGAAACAATCACTTTGACACCTGTTTTTGTCTTTCTTTGTCGTACTCTGCAGGATATAGCCAGCTAAAGCAGAATATACTACATCTGTGCAAAAAGATAAAAGGCCTATGGCCGAATGTTTAAGGCCTACACCCAAAAGCCAACGGCTAAACCCAGGAGGTACCCTATGTCCACCGGAAAAATGATTGCCCGAGCCACCCTGGTGGTGGCTGTTATTAACTTGCTCTCTCGAATTTTAGGTTTTGTACGGGAACAAGTTATAGCCTATATGTTTGGTGCTACCGCCACCACCGATGCCTATGTGGTAGCCTTTAATATTCCCAATGCCGTATTTGCCATTGTCATTGGAGCTCTGGCCACCGTGGTGGTGCCTGTGTTTAGTGAATATGCTGCCAAAGGACAAAAGGATGAGGCTTGGCGGTTGTTTAACACCGTTGTTACTCTCGTGATCATTATTTTTTCTTTGATTACTGTGGTAGGGGTCTTCGCGGCACCTTGGTTAGTAAAGCTCACAGCCCCGGGTTTAAATACCGAAGTCTCTAGCTTGGCCACCCGCCTAACGGTAATTATGTTACCCATCCTGGTGTTTTACGGTTTATCTACGGTTTTCCAAGGGCTGTTAAATGCCAATCAGGTTTTCGGTATTCCTGCCCTGAGTGTTAGTGTTACGAACATTACTATTATTGTGTCAGCCCTTACCCTGGGCAGTATCTACGGTATTGATGGACTGGCTGCGGGAACGGTGCTGGGTTTTGTATTAGCGGCTTTCATGCAAATTCCCAAACTGCGGCAGGTTGGCTTCCGCTATCAATTCAGCATCGATTGGAGTCATCCCGGTGTTAAAAAGGTACTATATTTGGTAGGGCCGGTGGCCATCGGCACCTCCCTAAACCAGATTTACCTGATCATCGACCGTATTCTGGCCTCTGGGCTAGTGGAAGGCAGTATTTCTGCTTTAAACTACGCGAACCGAATTATTCTTATGCCCATTACCTTTTTTGTCCTGGCCATCGGTACCGCCTTTTATCCCACCATCACCACCCTGGCAGCCCAGGGTAAACAACAGGAACTGGCGGAGACAGTGCTACGGGCTATTCGTATGGTTATACTTTTTGCCCTACCGGCGGGTATCGGCTTAATGGTATTATCTACACCGATTATCAAACTACTGTTCGAGCATGGACAATTTACCCCCCAGGCTACAGAAATGACAGCCCTGGCCTTGATGTTTTACTCTATTGGCTTGGTGGGACAGGCTGCCAATGTTATTCTGACCCGGGCTTTTTATGCTCAGCAGGATACCAGAACCCCGGTGAAATTAATGGCAGTAACGGTGGCTGTGAACCTGGCTTTCAGCCTACTGCTCCTGGGACCCTTGAAACATGGTGGTTTAGCTCTGGCCAACTCCATTGCCTCTTTGATTAACACGGCGATGCTAACCTATTTCCTAAATAAGAAGATACCAGGGATGTGGAACGCTAATGCAGTCAAGTTTCTGCTGCAAACGATCTTTGCCACAGCACTGATGGCAGTGACGGCCTGGGGTGTCAACGCTGTTACGGCTGGTTTCTTGATGCCGCTCGGTACCCTGGGGCTGGCCATTCAGGTGGGGGCAGCCATTGGCGCTGGCGTGGTAGTGCTGATAATTGCCATTTTTACCCTAAAAATGGAAGAAGCGAGTCTGGTAGCCCTTTATGCCGGGAAATTTCTTCAACGCCTGCGTTCCTCCCGAGGCTAATATCACATCGCACCAAAAACTCTGCCCATGCATAATCTGAGTTAGGGGAGGTGGGCGTGATGATCAAAGCAACCGAATTAGAACTGAAGGACATTGTCAATCTAAGTGACGGTGCTAAGCTGGGACCGGTAAAGGACCTGCATATTGATATGGAAACCGGCAGAGTGGTGGCCCTGGTACTGCAGGCACCCCGCCGTTATTTTGGGCTGGTACGCCAAGGGAAGGATCTGGTGATTCCCTGGGAATTGGTCAAAAAATTTGGCCAGGATACCGTGCTGGTGGATCTACAGCCGATGGAGCGCTCCTATTATGAGAAAAAATGATTTTATTTGACACATGGTGCTGCTTCTGTTAAAATAAATTCTGGCAATTTTATATGTTTTTCTCATCAAGAGAGGTGGAGGGACTGGCCCGATGAAACCCGGCAACCACATGGAAGGTGCCAATTCCTGCAGGAAACTTGTTCCTGACAGATGAGGTTATTGTGAGATCGCTGGGAAAAAGTAACCTCTCCAAATCGGGGAGGTTTGTTTATTTCCGGTAATTGTGGGAAATGTTAATTACAGGGAGGTTGGACAATTGAGTAGAAAGCTATTTACCTCTGAATCTGTTACCGAGGGGCATCCCGATAAGGTAGCAGACCAAATTTCTGATGCTATTTTGGATGCCATTTTAGCCAAAGATCCCATGGCCCGCGTAGCTTGCGAAACCTTTGTTACCACTGGTATGGCCCTGGTTGGTGGAGAAATCTCTTGCCAATGCTATGTAGATATTCCCAAGGTAACCAGAGAAACTATTCTGCAAATAGGTTACGATCGGGCAAAATACGGTTTTGACGGTAGCACCTGTGCTGTGCTTACCGCTATTGATGAACAATCTCCGGATATCGCTATGGGTGTGGACAAGGCTTTAGAAGCTAAGACCGGTGAAATGTCTGAGGCAGAAATTGAGGCCATCGGTGCGGGTGATCAGGGGATGATGTTCGGGTATGCTACCGATGAAACCACTGAATTAATGCCTTTGCCCATTTCTTTGGCGCACAAAATGGCCCAACGGTTGGCCGAGGTGCGTAAGAGCGGTTTGGTGGATTACCTGCGCCCGGACGGCAAAACTCAGGTTACTGTTGAGTATGATGGTGATAAACCCTCCCGGATCGATACCGTCGTCATTTCCACCCAGCATCATCCGGAAGTGGAACTGTCTGTTATTCGTGAAGATATGATTGAAAAAGTGGCTCGCACCATCCTACCACTGGACTTGGTTGACAACAATACCCGCTTCTTAATCAACCCCACTGGCCGGTTTGTTATTGGTGGACCCCACGGTGATGCTGGTTTAACCGGACGCAAGATCATCGTTGATAGCTACGGCGGCAGTGCCCGTCACGGTGGTGGTGCTTTTTCCGGGAAAGATCCCACCAAGGTGGACCGTTCCGCTGCCTACGCGGCCCGTTATGTGGCTAAAAACGTAGTGGCTGCTGGTTTAGCCAGAAGATGCGAAGTTCAACTGGCCTATGCCATCGGTGTAGCTCACCCGGTGTCTGTTCGTGTACAGACCTTTGGCACCGCTGTGGTTAGCGACGATATAATTATTGAGCTGATTAACCGCCACTTTGACCTACGCCCAGCCGGTATTATCAAGTCCCTGGATTTACGCCGCCCCATTTACAAACAAATTGCTGCCTACGGCCACTTTGGTCGCCCAGACCTCGACCTCCCCTGGGAGCGTCTTGATAAGATGGAAATTCTGCGGAGGGAAGCAGGCATCTAGGTACGGTAAGTCCGATAACCTTTTTGAATAAATTTAATAGACAACAAGCAAGGCACTCTTGTTTTAGGCAGGAGTGCCCTTTTAGTATGACCGAAGACCCTACATTATGGTAAAGTATCAAAAGGGGTTCTTGCTGATTTTCATAGATTTTTCCTCACACCCCCCGTGCTGTAAAACATACTCTAAAGCACGGGGGGTGTTGTTATGTGGGAAGTTGTCGGTTATTTGCTGATGCTGATTTTGGCCTGTTATGGTGTGTATTATGTGGTACAGGACATCGTCAAACTTCTACAACATGCTCCTGGGCCGCCAGTGAGTATGTTGGTGGTGCTGCGGAACCGGGAGCAGGATATTGAGTATCTGATGCGTCGATTGGAATCCTGGCGTAAACACCAGTGGGTAGAGTTGGAGGTGTTGGTGGTAGATGATGGGTCAAAGGATGATACCAGTAGAATTCTTACCGCTTTGCAGGAGAAATGTAATTTTCGAATGATCACTGTAACAGCTGATCAGCACAATGTATCCCAGGGGGACCAAGCTAGGCAAGTCGGTTTGCTCCACTGCCATAATGCGCTGGTTTGGCTGATAGACTTGCGCAGATTGCCCCAAGGTCTCTTGGCGGAAAAGGTTTTTCGTGTATTTTTTTCCCAGGGCTGGAGGTAATTTACCATATATTGTCGAATAGTAGAAGAAAGGAGGTGGTGGATATTTCAAGACATAGCGGTCTTGGTTTACTATATACCTGGACAATCATTTTTTTAGGCTTTGGCTATCTGTGGCAGGTTTTCCCTGCTTTGAATTTAGATCAGGGCAGCACCATAGCTATGCTGATTCTACTTGGGGTATTGGCAGAATGGTTGGCGGTGCCCTTTGCCCAGGGCTTTTTATCTGGTGGTTATGTGGTGATTTTAGCCAGCCAACTCATCTGCGGTGGTGTGACCACGGCCTTTGTAGCGGCCTTGATCTCTCTCATTGGTTTAGGTATTGCCAATCGAGGGAATCCCTTGCGCACCACGCTGTTTAATAGTGCTCAGCATGTTCTAGCCGCTACCGGAGCGGCAACTTTTTTTGAGTTAACAAAGGGCACAGTTCTGCCGATCCTGGTATATACCTCGGCCTACTTTTTAATCAATCACTTGCTGGTCTATTTTTATTTGCTGCCCGGCCGCAGAGATCATCCAGATTTGTTTGGTTGGGAGGTATGGCGTTGGGATGGTTTAACCTATCTGATCACCGCGCCCTATGGGGCACTTCTGGCCATGGTTTACCTTCAGTTGGGTGTCGGTTGGGCCTTGATTTTATTCCTGCCGGTGCTAGTGGCCCAAATAATTCTGCGGCGCTATGTACATGTTGCCAGCTCTAACAAGGAATTAACCGCGCTGTTTCAGGTGTCGAAAGGCTTACGCCTAAATGGTGAACCAGCGGTATTCTTTAACCAAATCCTGCAAGAGACCAAGCGTATTGTGGGCTACCATACGGCGGTAATTTTTTTCTGGTCGGAATCCCGCCAGCTTTTTTTACCCGGTGCCGCCCAGGGGCCTCTGAAGGAAGACCTGTGTAATGTGGTGCTTTCTGCCATCGAAGGGATAGTGGGACAGGCTGTTAGCACCAAGCAACCGGTAAGTCTCGAAGATGTCAGGGACATGCTTCCTGAGTCCGCAATACCCTTCCAACAGTTTCGTTCGGTGTTGGTAATTCCACTGTTGTTCCAAGGGGAAGTGACTGGCTTATTAGTATTGGGAGAGATGAAGCCCTATGCCTTTAACGATAGAGCCGTGCCATTGCTCAGCATTATCGGTGGTCAGGCCGGTATAGTGATATCCTATGATCTGCTGGCGGAAAAAATACAGCATCTTTCGGCGACGGATCGTTTGACTGACTTTCTTACCCACCGTCTGTTCTATCGTCAGGCGGTAAAGCACATGGTACGGGCTAACAGTGGAGAAACTCCGGTTTCGCTGTTGTTGATCGATATCGACAATTTGCGGAGCTTTAACTCCCGCCATGGTCATGGTGCAGGGGATGGGGTAATTCAATTGGTGGCAGGGGTGCTGCGAGATATCACCAAACCAACGGATATCTTAGGGCGTTACGGTGGTGGTGAGTTGGCGGTGTTGGCACCGGGTTTGGATACCACGGAGTCCCTGCGGTTGGCAGAGTACATTCGCATTGAGGTGAGGGATCGCCGCCTGGTGCCCGAGGAAGCCCGGCAGCAAGTGACGGTGACGGTTTCCGTAGGCGTGGCTACCTTTCCCCAGGATACCAGCGACCCGGATCAGATTTTTCAAGGAGCGGAAAAGGCAGTGGCCCGGGCTAAGGAACTGGGACGAGATCGTACGATCGCTTACAGTCAGCTTATTAAGCAACTGCGGGCCAAACTAGGGAAGGATATAAGTTGATTAGAGGGGCAGTACTCACCGCCCAGACAATAGCTTAGCCATTTGTTACGCCCTCAGACTGCTCCGTTATAGCCAGTCTATTTCCAGGCAACTTCTATACTTTACCCAAAACAACACCGACTGCCACCAAGTCGGTGTTGTTTTTATTCTAGGAGAACCGATTTGGCTAAACTGGCAGTTTTTTTACTAGTAGGAAGCCAGAGTCGCTTTTTTCCTTTTGTCTAAGGTTCCGTTACAATAAGGTCAAGCGCTAAACCAAAGGGGCCGGTCCTAAAAATAAGGAGGAAACAAACATGGCAGTGGTAAAACAACCCAATACCTGCAGCCTGAAGCTGCGCTATCAGAAAGGTGTCAACGGCAACGGTGACCCGGTTTATGTAAACCGCACCTACGCCAAGGTGAAGAACAGCGCCGGCGACCAGGAACTGCATGAAGTGGCGATGGCTATCAACAGCCTGCAGACCACCCCTGTACAGGGGATCTACCGGGTCGATGACAGCCTGTTAATCAACCAATAACCAATAAGGAGGAATAAAGCATGAGTAAAACACTGGAGCTAGTCTTTGTGAACGCTGCAGGTAGTAAAGTAACCCTCCGGGTAACAGAACCCAAGGAAGATCTGCAGGCAGCCGAGATTAAAACCGTTATGGACGAGATTGTCACCCAGGATATCTTCACCAGCACCGGCGGTAGTTTGGTAGGAGTGGCCGGAGCCAGAGTAGTCAGTCGTGATGTAGCAGAACTGGAACTGATCTAAAGGATGGGGGCGGGCTATGCCCGCCCTTTAAAACAGCGGCAGGAACGCTAGGAAGCTCGGCAGGATATTCCCGAGCGAATGGAGAAATAGGGGAGAACATGTAGGCAAAGGATGATGTTGGTGTATTCCCTGCTAGAGGCCCTGGTAAAGCTTCTTTTCCCCACCCACCCTGGCTGCCAACTTTGTGGCGGTGTTATGGGTGACAGCGAGGCAATCTGTCCTAGCTGCCGTGGCTGGTTGGCAGACTGGGCTAAACGGCCCCATTGCCGGGTTTGTGGCAGGCCTCTGGGCAGCGGGCACAGGCACCGGCCATCCAGCCTATGTCCGGCATGTCACCGTCAGCCACCGCCCTTTGACCTAGCCAGGGCAGTGGGGCCCTATGAAGGAGTCCTGCGGCAGGCGATCCATCTGTTTAAATTTAAGGGCAGAAAGTCGCTGGCCCCGCTGCTGGCTTGTTTAATGGTGGAACTTATCCAGCAGCAGCTTCCTTTAAAGCAATGTGAAGCCATTCTGCCGGTCCCCCTGTCCCGCCAGCGTCAATGGGAGCGGGGCTATAACCAGGCAGAACTGCTGGCTGAAGAAGTGGCCAGGGGTTTAAAACTGCCCCTGCTTAGGGAGACACTGATTAAATACAAAGAAACCCCACCGCAAACCGGACTTCCCAGGGAAGAAAGGAAACAAAATCTTAAGGATGCCTTTTTGCTCAAAGCACCGGCGGCAGCTATCTTTAGAAGAAATCTTTTGCTACTAGATGATGTTTTCACCACTGGGTCCACCGTATCCGCCATTGCAGAGACGTTAAAAGCTGCAGGGGCCGGCAAAATTTTTGTTATCACCCTGGCCAATGCAGGAAAGTAGCGATGGTTCGACCCAAGCTGATTAAATGGTATAAACTGGAATGTGATTACAACTGACTGGAAAATACTGTAAGTTACTTTTCTTTACAAAATTTATGCCAATAAGAATTACAATTTGACAAAATATACCACAGGGGAAATAGGATGTCCACAGTAAAACACCTTATTTAATAGGTTATTAACAGACTTATCCACATTGTCCACAGGAAAAGGTCCTTCAACAAGGAATTTTTCGACAAACCGCTGGAAACGGTCGACAACGGAAATACTTGACAGTTAACAAATAATAGTGGTAATATATCCGCATGTGAGTCCTACTAGGCTCCCTGGAAAGTATTTTGAAAGCGAGGAATGTAAATGCTCGGCAAGGTAAAATGGTTCAATGCGGAAAAAGGTTATGGCTTTATTGAAAGAGAAGAAGGTGGCGATGTATTCGTTCACTTTTCCGCAATTCAAGAAGAAGGTTTCAAATCTTTAGCTGAAGGTCAAGAAGTCGAATTCGACATCGTTGAAGGCGCTCGTGGCCCTCAAGCTGCTAACGTTTATAAGCGTTAATTTTATATTGAAAACTTCGACCCTGGCCAATTGGCCAGGGTTTTAAAATTTTGTTAAAATATTGCAGGATTTTCTGCTAAATTCGGGAATAATAATACAAGGCACAGGATGCCGGGATCATTGGGAAGGAGTGGTGTTTGTGAAAGTACAAGTTCGTGGTAAAAACATTGATGTAACTCCTGCCTTACGGGACTATGTGGAAAAACGCCTGGGTAAGTTGGATCGGTTTTTAGAAAATATGGGAGAAGCCATTGCCACTTTGGTAGTTGAGGGGGACTCTCATAAGATTGAAGTAACTATCCCGGTTAACGGTATGCTGCTTAGGGGCGAAGAAGCTACTGCAGAGATGTATTCATCCGTTGACCTGGTGGTCGAAAAAATGGAACGCCAGATCGAACGCTATAAGGGCAGAATTAACCGCCGGAACGGTCGCGCCCTGGCCAACACGGTAGAGACTGAAAGATTTGATGATGATGAATCGCCGCAAATAATTAAAACCAAGCGCTTTGCCATTAAGCCCATGGTCTTGGATGAGGCCATTATGCAGATGAACCTGCTGGGCCACGATTTCTTTGTCTTTTCCAATGCCGAAACGGAACAAACCAATGTGGTTTATAAGAGAAAAGACGGCAACTACGGCTTAATCGAACCGGAATTCTAGAAACATAGAGGTAAGAAAAAGGGGTACGCCGGAGGGCGTGCTCTTTTTCTTAGCCCCTGAACTTACCAGCTCATTTCAGTCACCGGCTGGGAGGAATTCCATCCGATAGCACGAACCATTATTAATAGCTTGTTCCTTGCTATGTGATGGTACTTTTGATAGAATTATTTTGCTTTAAAGGCTCACAAACCTGAAAGGTGGTTTACCGTTGTTAAAGTTTATCAAAAATCTGTTTGATGATAACGCCCGAGAAGTGAAACGACTGCAGCGAATTGTCGATGACATTAACGGATTGGAACCTGAAATAAGTAAGCTTACCGACGAACAACTGCGCGGCAAGACTGCTGAATTTAAGCAGCAGTTAGAGAATGGTAAAACGCTGGATGATATTCTGCCGGAGGCCTTTGCCGTGGTCCGTGAGGCCTCTAAGCGGGTGCTCAAGATGCGCCATTATGATGTGCAGCTCATTGGTGGTATGGTGTTACACCAAGGCCGCATTGCTGAGATGAAGACTGGTGAAGGTAAAACCCTGGTGGCTACCCTGCCCGTTTACCTGAATGCTCTCACCGGCAGAGGGGTGCATGTAGTAACAGTGAACGACTACTTGGCCCGTCGCGATAGTGAGTGGATGGGTCAGGTATACAGTTTCCTGGGCCTATCTGTAGGCCTCATTGTGCATGGGCTGAATCCCGAGCAGCGCCGCCAAGCCTATGGTGCGGACATTACTTATGGTACTAACAACGAATTTGGTTTCGATTACCTAAGAGACAACATGGCCCATCACCCGGAACAATTAGTGCAACGGGAACAGAACTACGCCATCGTCGATGAAGTGGATAGTATCTTGATCGATGAAGCTCGCACACCGCTCATTATTTCCGGTGTAGCCGATAAACCGACGGACCTGTACTACAACATGGCCCAGATCGTGCCTAGGTTGGTAAAAGATGTAGATTACACCGTGGATGAAAAGGCCCATACGGTACTGATGACCGAAGAGGCTGTTCCTAAGGTGGAAAAAATGCTGGGGATCAGCAATCTTTACGATGATGTAAATATGGAATTGTCCCACCATCTGAACCAGGCCCTTAAAGCCCACGGCTTGATGAAGCTGGATCGTGACTATGTGATTAAAGATGGCGAAGTGGTCATTGTCGATGAATTTACCGGCCGTCTGATGTTTGGCCGCCGCTACAGCGATGGTCTGCACCAGGCCATTGAGGCCAAAGAAGGTGTCAAGATTGAGCGGGAGTCTCAGACTCTGGCGACCATCACCTTCCAAAACTATTTTCGGATGTACAAAAAGCTGGCCGGTATGACCGGTACCGCTTTAACGGAAGAAGAAGAATTCCGTAAGATCTACGGTCTGGATGTGGTGGTGATTCCCACCAACAAGCCGATGATTCGTAACGATATGTCGGATGTAGTTTATAAAAATACCCAGGCTAAATTCCGTGCGGTGGTGGAGGAGATAGCTCGCCGACATGCCACCGGTCAACCCGTGTTGGTAGGTACAATCTCTATCGAGACCTCTGAATTGGTCAGCGGGATGCTCAAGAGAAAAGGCGTACCCCACCAGGTGCTTAATGCAAAGTACCATGAAAAAGAAGCAGAAATTATTGCCCAGGCCGGTGGTTTAAACACGGTCACCATTGCTACCAACATGGCCGGTCGTGGTACCGACATTCTGCTGGGGGGCAACCCGGAAATCCTAACGATGGCGGAATTGCGTAAAAAGAATCTTTCTGAAGAAGAGGCCCAGGCCGCCTATGCCACACTATTAGAAAAGTATCGGCAACAGTGTGAGGAAGAACATGGCCGGGTAGTGGAAGCGGGTGGCCTTCATATTATAGGTACCGAGCGACATGAGAGCCGCCGGATTGATAATCAGTTACGGGGCCGTTCTGGACGTCAAGGGGATCCGGGCTCCAGCCAATTCTACATTTCCCTGGAAGACGATTTGATGCGGTTGTTTGGTTCAGACAACATTTCGGGTTTGATGGAGAAATTGGGTATGGAAGAGGATATGCCTATTGAGCATGGACTCATCTCCAAGTCCATAGAAACCGCTCAGAAACGGGTAGAAAACCGCAACTTTGATATTCGTAAACATGTGTTAAACTACGATGATGTAATGAACCAGCAGCGGGAGCTGATCTATCAGCAGCGCCGCCAGGTTTTAACCGGCGAAAATATTGCCGAAAATATTGCGGATACCATTGCTACTGTAGTTACTCGTTCGGTCGATACCTATGCGCCAGAGGGTGTACACCAAGAAGAATGGGATTTGGACGGGTTATTGGAATATGCCGGACAGCTTTACCTACCGAACCATGAACTGCAGGTGGCAGATTTGGAAGGTATGGGGCGAGAGGCTCTACGGGAAGAACTGCATGAAAAAGCGCTGGCCGTTTACAAAGCCCGTGAAGAAGAACTAGGGACTGAAACGCTGCGTGAAATCGAGCGGGTGGTACTGTTGCGTCTGGTGGATGAGAAATGGATGGATCACCTGGACGCCATGGATCAACTGCGAGAGGGTATTGGCCTGCGGGCTTATGGCCAAAAGGATCCGGTGATTGAGTATAAATTTGAAGCCTACGAAATGTTTAACAACATGATTGCCAGCATCCAGGACGATGTGGTACGTTATATTTTCCGGGTCAGCCTGGTACCGGATCAACCCAAGGAACAGCGGGTGGTGGTAGAAAACCGCTCTGATGCCGAAGGTGCCCGCCAACCCGCCCGCAAAGAACAACAGATCGGTCGTAACGATCCCTGCCCCTGTGGCAGTGGCAAAAAATACAAAAAATGCTGTGGTAGATAAGAAAGGTTTGATAAGGTTGCTAGATACCGAAATAAGGCGCGATTTAGAGAAGTTGGGGAAGCGCATCCAAGATCTGAGGGTTTCCCTTTGACATTGATAGTCAGCAAGAGGAAATAGAAAAGCTGGAACAAGAGATGACGCAACAGGGCTTTTGGGATAACCTAGAGCACAGTCAGAAGGTAAACCAGCGGCTCGCCAACTTGAAAGATCGGGTAGCTGCTTTTAAGGTATTGGAATCCTCCCGGCAGGATTTGGAAGTAATGTGGGAACTGTGTCTGGAGGAACAGGACCCCTTGCTGGATGAGGAACTACTGACAGAGCTGGCGACCCTGACCAAGGGAGTAGACGATACCGAATTGGAAGTACTCTTGGCGGGTCCCTATGATCGGGGCGATGCCATCCTGTCCCTACACCCAGGGGCTGGTGGTACCGAGTCTCAGGATTGGGCTCAGATGCTCTTCCGGATGTATAACCGTTACTGTGAGAACCAGAATTACAAGGTAGAATTACTGGATTTGTTACCCGGTGATGAAGCGGGTATTAAAAGTGCCACGATTCAAGTGTCCGGCCCCAACGCCTACGGTTATTTGCGTTGTGAAAAGGGTGTGCACCGTCTGGTGCGGATTTCTCCCTTTGATACGGCCGGTCGTCGTCATACTTCCTTTGCCTCGGTAGATGTCCTGCCGGTGGTGGAGGACGAAGTGGCGGTCAATATCCGGCAGGAGGATTTAAAGATTGATACTTATCGCTCCGGTGGTGCCGGGGGCCAGCATGTAAATAAGACCGACTCGGCGGTGCGAATCACCCACTTGCCCACGGGGATTGTGGTGGCTTGCCAAAATGAGAGGTCCCAAACCTTCAACCGTGTGGCAGCCATGAAGTTATTAAAGTCCAAGCTCATCGATTTGGAACTGCGCAAGAAGGAAGAGGAATTGGTCGCGCTGCGAGGGGATCAAAAGGATATTGCCTGGGGCAGCCAGATTCGCTCGTATGTTTTCCACCCCTATAGTTTGGTAAAAGACCATCGTACCAGTGAAGAAACCGGTAATGTTAACGCGGTGATGGACGGGGCGATCGAGCCATTTATTGCTGCGTATTTAAAGTATAAGGCTGGGACGGGTAATTAGTTTGCTCGGAGTTTTTCTGTAACGGGAGTGGTGCAAAAATTTTTGTACCACTCCTTTATGTGCGCCCGGCATGGGCGCAGTCTAATGGGTGAAAGTCCCTAGTGCGGGT
>CAMKDG010000032.1 GCA_946411205.1 uncultured Desulfotomaculum sp. | reverse complement strand
AAAAGTCAGGTGCTCTACCAACTGAGCTAATGGGTCACATACTGGCTGGGGCGGCTGGATTTGAACCAACGAATGCCGGAGTCAAAGTCCGGTGCCTTACCGCTTGGCGACGCCCCAGCATATATAAATTTAATGGGGTGGATAATGGGACTCGAACCCACGGCCTCCAGAGCCACAATCTGGCGCTCTAACCGGCTGAGCTATACCCACCACAATACTCGCAACTCGCAGAGTTTATATTACCAAAGTGTTAAGTTGTTGTCAAGCTGTAATTTTTTTAGCAAAAACGCTTACATAACCGCGACAGTTCCTTATTATAATTAGCTTTTTGTAAGATGTCAATACACTTTTTTGCACTTTTAGCTTTATTAACCATTGACTATTGGCAAGAACACAGTTTCCTAATAATCTGCTGCGCTTCTGCCAGCGTGGTCGGCATAGCTGGCTGGCACAGTCCCGGAAAGGGTTCAAAGATTTGGCTGACGGTGGGTAACTCTAAATCTGCCTGCTCCACCAGCTGCCGGTTGGTGAGTAGCCCTGGTTCACCCTGGGCCAACACCTGTCCATTGTGTAAAATAATCACCTGATTTGCCCAACGTACAGCCAAATCCACATCGTGGGTGGCAGCAATAATCGTTTTGCCCTGGGTATTTAATTCATCTAGTATCTGAAATAATGAGTGCTTGGCGGCGGGGTCTAAAAAGGCCACCGGCTCGTCCAACACAATAATCTCAGGTTGCATAGCCAACACACCGGCAACGGCCACTCTTTTTTTTTGGCCATAACTTAAATGATAGGGTGCCTTGTGACTGTATGGTTCCATCTTTACCTGCCGTAATGCCTGATTTACCCGATTATTCAGATCTTCTCCCCGTAATCCCTGGTTAATCGGCCCAAAGGCTACATCCTCCCAGACCGTGTTGGAGAAAATCTGATCATCCGGGTCTTGGAAGACAAGTCCTACTTGACTTCGCAGCCATTTTTCGTGATTTTTGCCAACCCTTTTAGCCAACACCGTTAGTTCTCCCTGCTGTACTTCGTGAATACCATTCAGGTGTAGCAGCAAAGTGGATTTACCAGAGCCGTTGGGCCCCAGGATGGCTACTTTAGCACCGCGCTCCAGGGAAAGAGAAATATTCTGCAATGCCCTGGTACCATCTTTATAATGGAAGGAAAGTTCCTTTACTTCAATAGCGAAATCCATTGCTGCCCTCCCATATCGAAGAATTTAAAGACCCCAGCCATGGTAATAACACCGACACCCCAACAAAGGTCATCCTTTTTTAGGTTCTGACAATGGCCACAGCAGGGTAGATTGCCATCGTAGCCCCGAGCCAGCATGGCTAAATACACCCGCTCAGCCCTATCATAGGAACGTAGAAATAGGATCGCCAGAGTACTGCCCAGGGTTTTTATCGTGTGCCAATGCCACAGATTTTTACCTGCCGCAAAGGCTCTGGCCTTTTTGGCGGTTTGCATTCGCGACAGTTCGTCCAACACTACCACCAAATAGCGTACGGTAAACTCCATCAGTACAATCAGAATTCTGGGCACTTTCAGATGTTTTAAAGCATGAAGTATCTCCGGCAAGGTAGTGGTGGCAGCTAGCAATACCATCCCCAAAAAAGCCGTAATCATGCGCAGTCCCGGTAAGAGAGCCGCTTCCCATCCCTCATAAGTGGCTGCTAGTTCTAACCTACCCAAATGCAACGTAAAAAGTGGATCGCCCGGAGTGACAAAGGGAAGCAACAACAGCATTAGTCCCCCAAAGGGCAGGATAAAGACTACTCTTTTGAGGATATAGACTAAAGAAATACCCACAACTAAGGAGCTTCCCAACAACAGCAAAAAAGCTGCCCCTAGTATGGTTTTGTTATGCAGGGTAGTGGCGATCATTACGAAAATAAAGATCGCTACCACTTTAACCCTAGGCTCTACAGTTGTTATCCAACCACCGACAGTTGGCAGCTTCTCGAGAAATGACATGGGAGTCCCTCCGATTTTAGGCTATTGGCTTTACGACAACCGGTGGCCTATCATGCAGATGACTTATTCCGTTTCACCAGCAGCTTCAAAAGGAGCGTAATGCCGGCAAAGGTAATAACTACTCCCAACACTCCCGCCACAGCGGTGGCTAGCCCCTCATTTTGGATACCCGGCATCACATAATCAGGAATAGGTGAATTGACCACCTCTTGTCCTGTCGCAGTCTGTAAGAAGCCGTAATCTTCAGCTACTCTTTCCAGGCCGTCTGGAAACGCGGAGGCAAAAGGAGAAAGTAAAGCCGCTACCAGCAAGGAAATAACTAAGCCAAGCCATATTTTTCTACTCACTGTAAGCTCCCCCCTTTTCTAACCGACTGGGGCTAAAACCTACCTGCCAAACAGCTAACACCACGGCAGCTGTAATTACACCCTCGCCAATACCGATTAGGGCATGCACACCTAACATAGCAGGCAAACCCACCTCCAGGGGAATTCTATTGGACAGAGCCAGTTCCACCGCTGCGGCCCCGGAGGCAACCACTACTGATAGCCAAGAGGCTATAAAACTGGCTAGGGCTACTGGCCATTTTCTGCTGGTCAGCTTACTGAGGAGCTTACTGAGGGGGCGGTAAACTACCTGTGCCACAAAGGTCCCGATAATCGCCATATTTAGAATATTAGCCCCGAGGGCAGTTAAACCACCATCTTGAAAAACCAAGCATTGAATAATGAGTACAGTGGCAAGAACCAGAGAAGCACTCCAGGGACCCAGTAATATCGTGGCCAATGCGGCTCCCAATAAGTGTCCGGAGGTACCGCCAACCACCGGAAAGTTAATCATCTGGGCGGCAAAGATAAAGGCCGCCATCACGCCCAGTTTAGGAATCTGACGATCATTTAACTCTTGCTTCGTTTTCATTACGCTATAGCCGAGTATTCCTGTACTAACGGCCGCAGTGGTCAACCAGGTCTTAGCCTCTAAGAATCCATCTGGTATATGCATAAACACCCCTCCTAAAAATAAAAAAGCCGCAACCAGGCCCCGGTCCATCCGGAACATCCTTGTGTGGCTTTTGCATCTGCAACCTTAACGAGTGCCTCCATGACACTCTTTTTAGGATTTTATTCTCCGAAATTGTGCAATATTCCTGCTGGCACTAGCAAAAAAGGGGGATTTTTACCCGTTGTCGGCATGACATTATCCATGACAATTTACTCGCAATGAATGCAGTGAGTTAAAATGTTAAAATATTACCCAGTAGGAGTAGCGCAAAGAGATATCTTTTGCTAAGATAAGAGTTATGACAGTTTAGGATAGGAGGTTACTTCGTTGACTGCTGATTTTAAAAAAGGTGTAAAAGCGGCCCTGCCGGTGGTATTTGGTTATTTTCCCATTGGTCTGGCCTTTGGTGTATTGGCCGTGCAATCCGGTATGAGCATCATGGAAATTTTCCTCATGTCCCTGCTGGTTTACGCTGGTTCAGCTCAATTTATTGGTGCCGGCATGCTGGCAGCCCAGGCTTCTATCGGTGCCATTGTGCTCACCACTTTTTTAGTGAATTCCCGGCACTTATTAATGACAGCGTCCCTAGCCCCCTACATGAAAAACATTCGTCCTAAACTACTATCCCTACTGGGTTTTTGGGTAACTGATGAAACCTTTGCCATCTCCATCAGCGCGGTCGCTAAGCAGCAGCAAGGCAAGGGCTACTTCTTTGGCCTCTTTATCACTGCCCATATTGCTTGGCTTTCCAGTACGGTGCTCGGTGCTATGATGGGTAACTTTATCCCGGAACCGCAGGCCTTTGGTTTAGACTTCGCTCTGCCTGCCATGTTTATTGCCCTGTTAATCCTACAGGTAAGACATAAAAAAGCGATAGCCGTAGGTATTGTTGCCGCTGCCCTGTCGATCGGTATTAAACTAAACGTGCCCGGCAGTTGGAATATTATTCTAGCCACTATTATTTCTGCTACGATAGGGGTGTTAATTGATCAATGGATGGAAAAGTCATCGCAGTCATTATCGGCATGATGCTGGTAACCTATATTCCCCGGATGCTCCCACTGGCCGTTTTGTCCCGGATTAATATTTCAAAGGGTGTACTGAACTGGCTTAGTTACGTGCCAGTGGCAGTGCTCTCCGCCCTGCTGGCACCGGAGTTGCTATTAAAGGATGGACAACTCAGTATTAATCTGACGAATACCTATTTATTAGCTGCTATTCCCTGTTTCATAGCCGGCATCTATAGCAAAAGTATTTTTTTAACCGTGGTAACGGGCATGGGTATGGTGGTTCTATTAAACAGATTCATCTAAAAAATAAAGGTAGTGGTGCATACGCCACTACCTTTACCTTTTGAAAAGTGCACGCTGGTAGCCAGGTAATTCCAACGCTACACTCGCGAGACTTGCCTGATTCCTCATTTCATCCCTTTGGTCAACAGGATTCCGCACCCTCATATGTATTCCGCCTAAAGCTTACTACCTGCCACGGGAGAATAGTCTAATTTTAGGGCATGTTCTACCTTATCGTCAAAGGCCTGATCGTGGGAGACCAGCAGCAGTTGTTGGAACTTGCACTCCTCCTGGGCCTTACCGATGGCCTCTGCCAGCATCATACGGCTTTCGGCATCCAAGCCATAGGTGGGTTCATCAAAGGCACAAAAGCCAGCTCTGGAGAACTCCTTTACCAGGGCCAGTTGCATAGCCAAGGCAGCCTTCATCTGCTGTCCACCGGATAGGCTGGCAAAACGTTTCTCCCCAGAAACAGTGGTGACCGTGAGTACATAATCCCCGGCTCGCCAGTTAAACTGCGCAGCCTCGGGGCTCATGGAATTATAGATGGTCTGAGCCTGGGCCGCCACCCGAGCAGTAAGATTTCTCGCTACCGGCTCTTGAGCATCCTTTAAAATATTTCTAGCTTTCTCCAGAATTTTTTCCTCTACCTGTAGGCGCACCAGTTCTTGCCACTCTTGATCCCTTTGCTGCTGCAGTTTGGCAGCCAGTTGAACCCGTCGCTTTTGTTCAGCTAAAACCTTGACTGCCTCTGCCAGTTTGCTGTTGGCTTCCCCCAGCTCTCTGCTGGCCTGGGCCACCTCCTGCTGCAGCTCTCTGTGCTGCTCAGGCCGATAGGCCGCTTCAGCCTGCCGGAAAGTTTCCTCGGCAGTGGCTAATGCTGCCTGGGTTTGCTGGTAGCGATTATACTGCCGCTGAAAAACCTCTTCGTACTCGGCTAGCTTCTCCGCCATCTTGTGATGCTGCAAATACCGAGTATATCCGGCCAGATGCTGACCCTTTTGTCGGCTGGCCTCGGTATGTTTAGCATCCAGGTCCCGAAAGGGCTGTAACTGTCCTTCCAGCGTAACCAGCTGAGATTTTATCTCGGTAATGGTCTGTTGCAAGGTTACTGCTTTTGTCTCTGCTTGTCCGGCACTTTCTCGCAGTACCTGGCAATCCTGCTCCAACCCCTTTAACGCCCGTTCTTCGGCTTCTAACTCTTTCCGGCGGGCCACTCGCAGGGTATTGGTTTGTTGTTCCAAGGCCTGCTGTTCTTTCACCGCCGGCTCCCAAACCCGGTAGCAATCGTAAAGGGACCGAAACAACGTTTTCATTTCCTCTATTGCTGTGCGGCAAACAGCTACCTCGGGTTGCGCGATAGTCATAAAACCCTTAAGTCTGGGTAACGCTCCCCCGGTTTGCAATTCCTTAGCTAATTCCTCTGCCGCCACTCGACCGGCAGTATCCTCCAGTTGTTGATAATTACGGTGGATGCTCTGCATCAACTGAGAGGCTTTAGCCCACCTTTTTAGGTATTCCTTTTCTACAGCCTGGCACTTAGTAAATCCATCCTTAGCTATATT
Organism: uncultured Desulfotomaculum sp.; assembly: GCA_946411205.1. GTDB lineage: Bacteria > Bacillota > Desulfotomaculia > Desulfotomaculales > Desulfotomaculaceae > Desulfotomaculum. The sequence continues at coordinate 26,217 of CAMKDG010000032.1, read as the reverse complement.
AAGTTGCCGCTGCTTCTCTTGATACTCTACGGTAACTTCTGTTAGCTTTTTATGTAAATTCTCCAAATCCTGCTGAGCTTTGTTCGGGTTAAACTGATGGCATTGACTACCCAGCAGCGGACACTGGCCGGTACTGAGTCTTGTCAGTTGTTGCTCCAAAATCAGCTTATCTTGCTTGGTTCGCTCTAAGCGACCTCGGCAATCCTGCTCCTGTTCCTCGGCCTGCACTAAAGTCCCTTTGGCCTGCTCCAACTGTTCTGGCAAGGTGGGATCCAACTGCTGCAGATTTTGCTCCAACTCAGCCAACTGATCGACTGCCTGCTTACCCAGAGCTTTCATGCCATTCAACCATTCCACTACCCGCACCAGCTGGGACGTAAGTTGTTCTGCCCTCTCCTTTAGCTGCTGATAGGCTCCTTCTCCCGCTGCTAATTCCAAATTCTGCTGGTTTAACACTGTGCGTCGGTGGTCCAACTCCTGTTGCTTCAACGTTGCCTGTTCAAAGTTCCTGGCAGCTTCCTGCTGCTTAGCAGCAAAATCTCTAACCAAGCCAGTCTCTTCCTTTTGCAGATCGGTGAACTGTTTGGCTAATTCATCTCTGGTGAGTCGCTGCATTTCAAGAGACCGAATCTGCTGCTCTAACTGCAGATACGCTTCATAGGCAGCTTGGGTTTCCTGCAGCACCGACGTAGCCTGTTTCGCCTCTGCCACCTGGGTGGCAGCCAGATCTAACGCAGCCTTAGCCTGCTCCACATTTCCTTTAGCCTCACCCACCTGTAACGTAGCTGTTTGAAAGATATTCATTAACTCATCATATCGCTTACGTTCTTCCGTGAGCCGGTTCAATCGCCTTTGACACTGTTCCACCAGCAGTTGCAGCGTGGCCTGTTGACGTAGTCCTTCCTCCAGTCGTTCCGGCGCATCCTGCAGTTGGGCTAGTTGTCCTTCCAGACCACTGATAACGGTACGCTGGTGATTTGCCTCCACTCTAATCTCATCACAAGGTGCCTTGAGGGAATCAAAGCACTGGCGAAAGATATCGACATCCAACAAGGGGTCGAAATGGCCTTTGGCCTCCCTTGGTTTCATATCAAAGGGTAAGGTAAAGCGCCCCTGTTTCACGCCTAACAGACTGTGATACACTTCGGCCAACCGTTCCGGTCGTTCCACTCCCACTAGACGGGACAGAAATTCCCGAACCTCCTGATCCCCTTCGGCTTCGATAAAATCCTCGTCGTCCCGTACCACCTTCCAGCGGCGTCCGCCATTGCCCAGATCCCGCTCCACCCGGTAGAGGCCATCCTGATGCACTAGCCAAACATCAATTTCACCGGCCTTGCTGCCATTTCTTAGGAAATAGGTGTGAATAGCCATTTGGGCATTCCCTCGCACCGGCTCCGCATCAAATACCGCATAGCCGATGGCTTCGATGATCGTGCTCTTGCCAGCCCCGTTTTTCCCGGCAATTTGGTTGATTCCCTGCTCCAGGGGTACCAACACCCCCTGGCCGGCATCCCCCTCCCCATAGCTTTTAATATTTTTTAGCCTAATTTTTTGTACCCACATTAGGCCTCACCATCCTTTGCCGCTGCCACCGATCGCACCTGAAGTTTGTCCACTTCCTCTGCCACCAGCCGGTCCACTAGGTCACTGCCAGTTAAACGTTCTCTAATCTCCTGGGCCGAGGCATGATGGCGCACATCTTCTTTAAACAAGTAGAACAGACGCGCCAAAGATTCCACCTGCTCCTCTAATCCCGGCAAGGGCTTATCGGCCACCAAGCCGTGAATAGCCAACAGTTCCAAGTCTTCCCGGGAAGTGGCTTCTACCGAGGCTAACTCGCTGTCGGTGATATTCGTTGCTACCTTTAGACCGGCAGAATTCACCTCCACCGCCTTTACCGGCACTTGCTGCACCAAACATTCTGCCAAGGCAGCGGTATCCAGTCGGATACGCCCCAGGTTTACCGAACCGGTTAGTTCCAAGCGTATGGCAGTTTCCGGCCCGGCACCCAATTCTTTAAGCGTTCCCGTGATTTCTTCAGAGATTAGTTCCATAGCCCGTTTGGTCCGATTACTGTGAGGGGTACAGTCATACTGTACCGTTAGCACCTGCCGCTTGGGCACCGCCAAAATTTCTGCTCGCCGCAGGGGGTTGTCCCTTTGGGGATCGATTTCCACCACAGCCAGTCCCCGGGGCTTGCTATCATACCGGCTCTCCTCCAGCCGAATATGCTCCGGAGAGCCAGGATTTATGGCCCAACCCTCGTAAATCATGGGCTTATGAATGTGACCCAGAGCCAGGTAATCCACACTTTCCTTTAAGAACTCCAAGCTTTCCTTGGCAAAACCGCCACCTTCTTGCACCATATAGTCCGGCCCGGCATGCAGCAGCATAACCACCGCACCCGGTGAGGGCTCCTGCTGCCAAGCGGCCATCTGCTCTGCAATGAGTTTGGCCCGTTTGATGGTTCCTGCCCCCAGATAACCCGCTCCCACCAGGCGAATGCCCTTGAAGTCGATGTAGGAACCCTCTCTTGTCTGCGGATCCCAGGGGGTGATGACTGGCCCTGCCGCATTAAAGGGGATGGATAATAGATGTAAAAGACCAATGTCGTTTAAATACCGTACCCAAGTGGGGCTATCCCCGGAAATAGTGGCTCGATCGTGATTTCCCTCAATGGCAAACACGGGAACACCCGCCTGCTGCAAAGGCTTTAAACATTCCGTAGCTTGCTGCAAACAAGGAGGTTGGATGTTGGGCGAATCAAAGATATCCCCGGCAATGAGCAAAGCATCGGCCTGTTGCTCCAGGGTGTAAGTAACGATATATTGAAAGGCAGCCTTCAGGTCGCTATCTGGCAAATTGCCACCCAAACGCTGCCGCCCTAAATGAAGATCCGAGCAGTGAATAAATTTTACAGACATAGAAGCACTCCTTTTTGGGTGTCTGCCATTGGTTATTCGCCTTTGGCTATCTTTTATTATACCGAAGGGCTCTGGTTAATGCCAGATGATAGGGGTTCATTGGCGGATCGGAATGTATCAACCTTCCCGGTATTTATAAGGGCAGGCAAGCTAGCTAAGTTTTTCTAGCACTTTCAAAAACATAAAACTTCTATTGACGAAAGTATAAGAAAAACTAAGGCTTCTGCCTGCGTCAACGACTTGGCATAAGCCAAGTTTTTCTAATAAATATTGACTGCGGAAAGGGGTAATACTAGCACAAAAAGTGGAGGTGACTCCCTTGTTGAAGGCCATTGGTCTAGCCAATTTGGAGGAAATAGAACGAAATGTCTTATTATTTGTTCGGGAACATGCTTCACCGAATGGTATGTTAATTTACCCTTTGTGGGAAATGGGGAAGACTCTGGGGTATTCGGAATTAGAAATTCAAAAGGCCCTGCGCAACTTGGAGAACAGGCAACTGGTAGATTACCGTGAAGGTGATACTCCCGATAATCCGAACATGATTCTTTATAAAGATGAATGGTTAGAGATGTTTACTCAGCAACATTCTTCCAGCTAGAGGATTTTGAGAAGCGCTTAAAAAACGTAGCTTGCACCAAAAATACCCCTACCCAGAGCATTGCTAGTGCTCTGGGTAGGGGTATTTTGCTGCTTTGATTTTGATACAGATTGTTCTTAAGCTCTGCACAATTTTCTAGCGTTACATTACTGTATTTACATTCCCAGAGAAAAGGCGAGAGCATAATCACTCTCGCCAAGTTTCCCTATTTCGCCTTGCAGAACAGGAAATCTTTTTTATTAGGCCTTTTCTGGTCCTGCCGACTCTTTGTCCCGGAATAAGGTGGGGATCAAAAGAATGCCGGAAAGACCCACTAAACTGTAGACAATTCTACTGAGTATTGAGGCTGTACGAGTGGCCTCCCCGCCCAGCAGAGCAGCTACTAAGTCCCAACTGAACAAACCAACCAGTAGCCAGTTTAGGGCCCCTACGATTACCAGTACCATAGCGATCCTGGAAACCATTTCCATGGTAAGATTCACTCCTTATATAAATATTATAATTACAAGAAGTATTCTACCCAAATTTTCCAGTATCTAAACATTCGTTATTCAAATAACTCTTCAACCAGCTTACTATTATCAATGGAGCGGACGCTAACTTTGGCAAAGGTAACGTCCACTTCGTCTCCTTCTTTTACTTCTGGGGGCAAAAACTGTCGTGGTACATTCCACATTACCTTGCCCGGAGCCTCTAAAACTGCCCATTTTTCTTCAAAACGGTCTATTACTGCTCTCACTTGGCAGCCCTCCTAAATCCCGCAGCCTTAGCCTCTGCTTCTGTTGTAAACCAAGCCTCGGGTTGTGTTCTTTCGTAATTCTGCATCCCAGGTAAGTGATAAATCTTCTCCCCAGCTTTATTAATGTTGCCCTTGATGAGCCCTTGGTTGTTCGCATCTACAAAGATTTGCTCCTCTGTTTGGCTAGAAGGCGCCTTAGCAGGAGCTTTCTGTTCAGTCTGTACCTCGATTTCCTTCCCATCGGAGTTCATTACGATTGTTCCCACCTGAGAGGTAAGATAAACCTTTACTTTATGGGCAGCTAGCCTTTGCATAATCTCCCGATGGGGATGTCCATAATCATTTTCCTTTGCTACCGAAATCACCGCTAATTCAGGAGCCACCGCCTTGAGAAAAGCTTCAGAAGTGGAAGAACGACTGCCATGATGGCCAACCTTCAACACATCGGCTTTTAGATTGTAGCTCTGTTTAAGCATTTCCTTTTCGGATAGTTCCTCTGCGTCCCCAGGTAGGAGGAAGGATGTTTCTCCATAGGTTACTTTACAGACAATACTGTAATTATTAAGCTCTTTGTATTTTTCACTGTTGGGAGCAATAACTTCTACCGTAGCACCACCTAAAGCAAATTCTTGCCCGCCGGTAGCCGCAGTAGCTTTTAATTGTTTGTCCTTTAACGCCAGCAGTACATCTTGATAGGTTTTGGTATTATGATTTACCTTGGGCAGATAAACCTTTTGCACATCACATTGCTGAATGACGGTATCCAATCCGCCAATATGATCTTCGTGAGGATGGGTGCCCATGACCACATCCAATTTTTGAATACCCTGCTGCTTTAGATAATCCACCACCATTTGGCCATCACCATTTTTACCTGCATCTATCAATAAATTCTCCTGTTGACTTTGCACTAGGATGGCGTCGGCTTGACCGACATTAATGAAATGAACCCTCAGCTTATCCCCCTGTAAAGCCGGTTCGGAGGAGGAGGGGGCTGTAGCTCGTTCGCCTTGCCCTACACAACCAGTTAAAAGCATTAGTAACATTACTACAAACACGATGAAACGTTTCATGATTGATACCCCTTTGCAAATGATCTATACTTAAAATAAACCGTGACACTTTTGTAACATTTATATGTCTGGTTTGTCAATTTTTATGGTTATGATATAAGAAAAGAAAGGGGGTTGACGATATGCATAAACGAATGCTTTGGTTAGCTCTAGTTCTAATGGCCGCTGTAGCCCTGCTTGTACCTGCAGCCTTTGCTACAGATGATACCACTATCCAGAACAAAGCCTGGTTCGAGCAAAGGCTTACTCAAAAGAAAGCCTTTGTGGATGAGGCTGTAAAGAATGGCCGCATGACTACTGAGCAGGGTGAAACCTGGAAGCAACATTTTGAGCAAATGCAGCAGTTCCACACCCAGAACGGTTACCTCTGCCCCGGTAGCGGCAACGGTAACTGCGGTATGGGTAAAGGTCTAGGGAACGGCAATGGTAAGTGCAAAGCCAATAATTAAGCTTTAAAGAAAAATAAGCGGCCTTGACCGCTTATTTTTCTTTAAAAAATCTTTCTATTCCTTTCCCAATAGCTTGGGCCACCTGATCTTGATAGGTAGGGTCCTGAAGTTTTTTTTGATCCTCTGCATGACATAACCAGCCTGTTTCTACAATCACCACTGGTATTTCTAAGTTTTCAAAGAGATAAAACTTACCTGGTCGGGGCTGTTTCATCTTCATATCCGTTAAATCATTCATTTCTTCCTGTATCAGCTTAGCCAGGCGACTACCCTCCGAATCGGCCGGATCATAATATACATCCGGTCCATGTAGCTTCTCAACACCAGAGTTAACATGGATGCTGATAAAAAGATCTCCTTTATATTGACGGGCAATTTGTATTCTCTGGTCTAAATCCTGCCTCTCGGTAGCTTTGGAATAAATCCCCCCATTGGTAAAATCCATATCCCGCTCCCTGGTTAGCCGAACTCGAAAGGGCTTTACATAAGTAACCAGCCGCTTGGCAATGGCCAAATTAATATCCTTCTCCAGCACCTCTCCCTGACAAGCCCCCGGATCGCTTCCTCCATGCCCTGGATCAATGATCACCATCGGCTGAGGTAGTGGTTTTTTGGAAGGTGTCCCCCTAGCTTTGGACGTTTCTGCTGAACCCTGGGAAAAACAAGCCAGCGGAATAATAGCTAGAATGACCAAGCCTAGACACAGCCAATACCTTTTGTGGTGGTTATTGTAATGTTTATAAGGTCCCTTTATATACACAATATTAATTCCTTTACGTTAATCTGTAAGTACCTTCTTTAGTGTTGCATTTTGCCCTGTGAGAAATACACCCACATGAAAAAAGCACTGCAAAAAAGCAGTGCTTCCTGGGGAAATATTTAGTTTTTAGAGAAAAATTATCAGCAGGATAATGGCAACGATCAGTAAGAAGATAAAGAAGGCACAGCAAATGGGTATCCAGAAACCGCCTGGGAAGCAGGATTCTGCGTGAGCCATATCATCAACCCCTTTTTTACTACAATCTATGAAGGGTTGACTCGACTTGTGAATGTTAGATAGATTTTCTTTTACCTTATAAAAATCCAGTTACTGAAGCCTTTTCTACGTTTATGGCCGTCAATCACCGGAACAATGATAATGGCCGCCAGGAACGCTACACCTACAATCTCTCTGATAGCTTCCAACATAAGATTCGCCTCCGTCCCTATCGGGGAAATATTGCTTATCTTTATCATACTCCTGTCGGCCCAGAAGGTAAATACTTTGCACCATTGTTTACAATCTATTTTCTTATGTTTGCTCCATTTTTCTCAATATTTTATTATGTTAAATAATTCCTCATAAACCAGTGGATATCAGTCAGCCTCTGCCTTAAGAGGAATCCTCTTTGTTTTTTCACTATACATAGGCTTCCACAAAATATGCTGAAATTCAGCACTTTGTTACAAAATTATTTTAACAAAAGGAAATCACCAGTGAAAAATCACTGGTGATAACTAACCTAGTGAATGGGCCTGGGCTTTTCTTTGTGAAAAAACCTGAATTTCTTGGTATCCTGCTTGCCGAGCCAAGCGGAGAGCTTGATCAAAATCTGCACCCACATCCCCTGGGCAATGGGCGTCAGAGCTAAGAACAATAGGTACGCCTTGTTGCCGACAAGTCTCCAGCAGTTGGGGGTGGGGGTACATTTCTCCCACGGGTTTTCGTAATCCGGCAGTACTAATCTCAATACAAGTACCACATTGAGCCAAAGTCTTGGCCACTCTTTCATATTGCTCCAGCAAAAATTCCTGGTTTTCGGGAATGTATTTAAAAATCTTGGCCAAATCCAAGTGGCCTGCAATATCGAACAATTTACTCTCCGCCAAAGCAACGATGCGGTCAAAATAGGCCCGCCAGGACTCCACTACATCCCGCTTATCCCATTCCTGCTTCATTTCCGAAAGATCAATTCCCCACTGATTGATCCAATGCACCGAACCGATCACATAATCAAAGGGATAGCGGCTGAGAAACTCTGCAATTTCCTTTTCCTTGCCAGGAAAGTAGTCCATCTCGATACCAAATTTGACTCTCAAACCTTCTTCTCCAGCCTGATGTATCATCGTAAAATATTTGTCCATCCGTTCGGTTTGTCGGGGTTTTACCCATTCATTATAAAAAATCGGACGGGTTTCTAAAAAACGGTAAGCATGTTCGGAGATGCCCCAGTCGCCAATTCCTGTAGCCTCAGCCTGTTGAGCAAATTCCCGGAGCCAAGCTACCGTGTATGGACCTCGTTCCACATGAATATGATAATCAGTCAGCATACGTCCTCCTGAATACTTTTTAAGCTAACTATAGTAGCTGGCCGGCAAAAAATCAATAAACCCAGGGAAATTATACCTGTATACATATATTTTCCGTCCGAGTAATCTGCTAGAATATAGACAAGCTTTTTTATAGATGGGAGGAATACATATGCCCCACCTTAGTCAAGAGGGTTTGCAGGAACTGCTGACCAAAGCAAGAGAAGCAGTACGTGCCAATAACCAAATCCCCCCTGCTTCCTTAAGCCTGGAGGAACAAGAACTATTAAAAACGGTGATCCCCATGCAATTGGGGGAAGAGAATGCCAAGAAAATGATGCTTTTAGTTACCGAAATCCGAGAAGGCAAGCGCCCGCCACTTTCTGATGAGGAAAGACTTGAAATGAATCAAAAGAATATGGAAGAAACCTTAATTAACTTCCTCACCAAACTAACCACTGCTAGCGATGAGGAAATGAATTCTGTCCTGGAAATGTGTGAGTGCATCCGCGCCAGTCGTTATGGTCAATAGGTCCTAACTGCAAAATAGGGAGAGTTCGCTCTCCCTATTTATTTTTTATGCTACTCCGCTTCCTTGATCCGACTCATAAAGTTATTAATTGCCATTGCATCCTGTCCCAAAAATCCGGTGGATAGAATCTCTCCGTTACTAAGCCTTCCCACCACAGAATAATAACTTTGTTTTTTTAGCCCCCTGTCCATTAGACATTTCAAACTGCACACAGTAAATAGCTCCGAATCAACTTTTTTAAAGATTATACCTTTTTTAGTATCCTCAATTATCCAAAAAATCTGCTCTGGTTGTGGCTGCTTACAACATAGACATTTTAAAGGTTCAGCTAAAATTTGCAACAGCTTTTCCTCTGCTTTACGGCGTTTGCTTTCCCAGTTCTTTGCTATGTAAATAATATCATTAATCTGCAACTCTTTATTCATCCCAGTCCCTCTCCCTCCTTTTTTAAAGAGTTCTAGCTTGTTAAGACATAATCCTACATCGTATTGACTTTAAACAATCTTTATCATAAAATCAATAATGATAATAATCCATGATGAAATTTTTTCTTGTGTTATCTAAAATACTATGATATCATATCTTTTGTTGGCTCAAAAAATGTCCCAGTAGCTCAGCTGGATAGAGCAACGGACTTCTAATCCGTAGGTCGGGGGTTCGAATCCCTCCTGGGACGCCAGAAAAAAAGCTTTTAGCATTTTTGCTAAAAGCTTTTTTGTGTGTAAAGGGAACAAAAATTTATGCTGTTTTGCTACTTGTTGATGTAGCTGACACACTCCTTAGAGTTTGGTTAATATAGCACTCCTAACGATCGGCGTTCGCGGTATTTATTCTTCGTAGGCACGGCATTGCAAAATAGACCGGGTTATTTATATTGGCTTCATTGGTTTGGACAAACACTCGATGTCTTTCATACGCGCCCTGCCAGCGAAATTCTGTCGTAAACAGCCGCCAGTCATTGCTTATCACTCGCGTACCGTCCTCGGAGCCTAGAACATAGTCATAACTACCACCGTCGTACGGAATAATAAAGCGCGCTTCGACGCTATTAAATTCCGTCCCGTCTTTTCGTGTGTAATAAGACACCCGATATAGCTCTCCTGGTATCAATTCCACAGTTGTTGTACCGTCTAGCCAATACCAAGGCTCCCATAGCTTTAACACACGGCCTCCTTGTTGCATCTGATCTAAAATTTCGAATTGACCTGAGGTAAGGGAGCCCCAGGTGAAGGGAGTCGGATAAATGTTTGGCCCCTGTGCGCCAAAGATCACATCGCGCAAAAAGTCATCTACAGTCCCGGTATTTCCTTGCGTCAGCCAGAGGTCATAAGCGGAGGCTCCTGCCGGACCAGGTTCGCCCTGAGGACCTTGTTTTCCTTCCAGATTTTTTACATCAGTGATTAACTGCTGTAAAATGGGTAATTCGTTCGTGCTCTCAATCGCCTCATCGTTCAGAAGGGCTTTCCGAACATAAAAACTAAAGCTAGCTGTTGTAAGCAGCTTTACTCTATCCACATCCAACAGTCTTACTTCAGCCTGCACCAAACCGGCTGCTGCGATCGTGTTTGTTTTTAGAGTACACGTTATTTTTCCATTGACGGTGTCCGTGATGTTTACTCCATTGTCCAGGTCCTGAATAACAATTGTGCCATCAGGTTTTGCGAAAACAATTTCGACGGTCAGCTCTGATAGGTCCACAGGATTTTTCATGTCTCTAATTGAGATATCCAGAGTGCAGGTTCCGATATCCCCCTGCACAAATTCAATAGTAGGCGCAGGCACAATCACAGCCTTTTCGCGCTTTATACCCAGAGAAAGCTCGTATTTTTTTAACAACATTTTAGTCTCCTTTCAAACAAATAGTAGGTCATTAGCAAGTAACGTCCACTGGCTAAAAGATGGCAGTACATTCTCCCCTTCAACCTTCACGGTAGTTTTGCACCTGCCGATTGAAAACTTCATTCCTCAGTGGCTGTTTAAGTCCTAAAGTTGGTGTTGTTTTGTAGACATTTATTTCCCCCTTATCTTTTTAGAAGTAATCTTTATACAAAGAATAACCCTGGTAGCTATGTCGCTACCAGGGTATAAAGAGGACCTATTAATTTAAGTGATTTGCAATACCAATGTTATCTGAAAAATGACCAAAAATTAGATTTTAAAGTGAACACTCCTATCATATTATATACAAATTATATACAGAAAATAAACTTTGGAGGCTTTAGACAGTGGAAAAAAAATACAGGTTGAATAATGTTGTTTTTAATTATGAGGGAAGACCTCTGTTTACTAGAGAAAATGCATCGAACAAAATTTTGTTTAATACTTTTAGCACGATGCAAAGTAATACACCAATTTGGACACCGGCAACGGGTAAAGGAATATTTCTAACGGCAATACAAGCTTCTTCAGTTTCCGCTTTAACTATTACCTTAAGCAGAGGGGGAAACAGCCCTTTTCTGTCAATTATTTTGACATCTTCCTTTGCTAACTTTAGTCAAAGCTTTTCTTCCCCTGTAAAATTTGCACAGAATGAAGTGATTTCTCTCAGTACCAGTGTTGCAGGAACAATCTATATCACACTCCTGGGTTATGAAGTTTAACCTAGTCAGAGCACTGAAAGGAGCTGTATCTAGTAATGCATAATGCCAGGTCTAACGATACTATATTTTCCAAAAAAAATAAGCCTTTATTTACCAGGGAAGGTGCCTCTTATATAACCAAACATTATTCTTTTGATATTTTATCTACTGAAGTACCAATCTGGACACCTTCACCTACAAAATGTATTAACCTTACGTCAGTACAGGCATCAGCTCCCTTGGGAGTGACATTAACGTTAAGCAGTAATGGTAATAAATTTTTTTCTTTACGAGTAACATCCTATTCTGCAGTCATAAGTCAACAATTTCCTTCCGCATATAAATTTAAGCCTGATGAGGCTATTTCTTTACGCACCTCCGATGAAGAAAGGGCAGCTACTACTTCCGGTGCTTCGAATGCTACGCAAGTCGCCTATAATAGCCGCAGCGATTTTACAAATGTAACCAATGCCACAGGGCTTCCTAATATGCAATTTGCCACATTAAGTTCAGCGTTATTAACCAGAAGCAGCGGCCAATTGGTGTTGGACTATAGTAACCTGGTACCATTGACCAACAGCCAATTTCAGATCGAAAGCGTTAACATAAATTTTTATTGCCGACTTTCCTTAACACTTGCCGTAGGCACCAGTTCTATGATTTATTACTGGCGGCCCAACCCCGCTGAAGATTGGATTCAACTTCAGGAGCAGAGCCTTTCCTTGATCGGCACTATTAATAATTTATCAGTCCCTATCCAGCAGGATATTACCACGCAAGTGCTGGCAGCGACTAATCCGTGGAATGTCATCAAAAACATGCAGACATCTTTTGTCGGTGTGCATACAGGTCTTGGACTAGGTAATACCATACAACTGGATGCTGTGGTAATCGATATCCGCATGGTCGGTAAAAACGAGATCTCCCTCTTTGGTTTAGAAACGTGAACAACGCTCTATCAACACCACCGTTTAATGACTAACTTTTTAATTTATGCCTGCAACCAGAACCAAGCACAGAATGAGCTGAATATCTAAAGAAATGCCGGGTGTGTGATGCCCGGTTTTTTTACTCATTAACCTGATTAATTTGAAAACCGACAATATACTTTAAAACATAAAATCTATCAAAAATACGCTAATCAATCCTATTGGTATAGGGGAATAGAAGTAAAAAGTAACTAGGCAGGAAATAGGCATGTCTATATATTTGAATTTTCACTAAATTAACGCAACTTATGATTGCAAACAAACAAAGTAACGTATATGCTTTTATTATAGACTACAAAGTCGAAGTAACTATGCTGGTTTTTGCGGTAATGTTACTTCTAGCCTTTGATGTTCATTAGTTAACTTTCAATAGACCTTGATTTATCATCAAGCCGAGCGTTAAACAATTTCAAAATCATTGTAAAAAAGTATCTTTTAAGGTGTATGCCCCAGATGCCTTGCAAATATAAATAACAATGATTGGTGAAAAGGAGGTTCTAAGATATGAATGAAAAAGAACAGAAAAAATTGACTACCGTTACGGGTGTTCCGGTTCCTGACAACCAGAATGCAATGACTGCAGGGCCGAGAGGTCCTATGCTGCTCCAGGATGTATGGTTTCTTGAAAAACTTGCTCATTTTGACCGGGAAGTAATCCCGGAAAGAAGGATGCATGCGAAAGGCTCCGGGGCATTCGGCACATTCACCGTAACACATGATATCACAAAATATACAAAGGCTAAGCTCTTTTCTGAAATCGGAAAGCAAACAGAAATGTTTGTCCGTTTTTCAACCGTTGCAGGTGAACGCGGCGCCGCCGATGCAGAACGTGATATCCGTGGTTTTGCTATGAAGTTTTATACCGAAGAGGGAAACTGGGATCTTGCAGGCAACAACACGCCGGTTTTTTTCCTTCGTGATCCACTAAAGTTTCCTGACCTCAATCACGCAGTAAAACGTGATCCTCGCACCAATATGAGAAGTGCTAAAAATAATTGGGACTTCTGGACTTCCCTCCCTGAAGCACTACACCAGGTCACCATCACCATGAGTGATAGGGGTATTCCTATATCCTATAGACATATGCACGGTTTTGGCAGCCACACTTTCAGCATGATCAATGCGAAAAATGAGCGGGTATGGGTTAAGTTCCACTTTGTTACCCAACAAGGCATAAAAAATTTGACTGATGCAGAAGCTGAGGCAATTATTGCAAAAGATCGCGAAAGCCATCAGCGCGACCTTTATGAGGCAATTGAACGAGGTGATTTCCCTCGTTGGAAGCTGTTTATCCAAGTAATGACAGAAGAACAAGCCAAAAACATGCCCTACAATCCCTTTGACCTTACAAAAGTCTGGTATAAAAAGGATTTTCCACTTATCGAAGTAGGGTACTTTGAATTAAACCGAAATCCTGAAAATTATTTTGCCGATGTTGAGCAAGCTGCTTTCAATCCTGCCAGCGTTGTTCCTGGTATCGGTTTCTCACCAGATAAAATGCTTCAAGGCCGCCTTTTCTCATACGGCGATGCCCAGCGATACAGACTTGGTGTCAATCATCATCAAATACCCGTCAATGCGCCAAAATGCCCGGTCAATAGCTACCACAGAGACGGCCAGATGCGAGTTAATCACAATGCTGGCAGCACAATCGGCTATGAACCCAACAGCTACGGGGCATGGCAGGAACAAGCGGCATACAAAGAGCCTCCACTTGAACTAAGTGGAGCAGCCTATCAATGGAATTTCCGCGAGGATGATGATGACTACTACACCCAGCCAGGGCTTCTTTTCAGGCTTATGAATCCAGAACAACAGCAAGCACTTTTTAATAATACGGCCAGTGCCATGGGTGATGCGCCAAAAGAGATTAAGATTAGACATATTGGTAACTGCCTGAAGGCTGATCCAGCCTATGGGAAGGGTGTTGCAGAAGCACTCGGCATATCGCTGGACGACGTTACGTAAAGAACTTGCTCCAGACGAAGAAAAATTTCATCTAGAGACTGATAGGGCTGCAGGGTATATCCTGCAGCCCTTATCCTATCTGATGGTCCCGGCGATTCTCCTGTGTCTATACACTATAATAGTCCCGCTGATTACAAAGAATTATCTAAGAAGTATGATTATGTAGTAGTAGCTACTGGTATGGATACAACGGCCAAAGAACTCGATGTCTGGGAACAAACGGGCTTAGTTCATATGTACGGAGGTTTGGCCTTAGGCAAATTCACCAAAGGAACTTCAACTCTGTATTTTAATACCGAATATACAGGAACAGGCTATGCCAGAGTAACCCCCTACAATTCCACCCAAGCATTAGTCAAACTATATCATTTTAGTTGTGATCAATCTAATGTAGATAGCCTTTTTACCAGGTTTTTAGAGCTGGAAAATCTGACTCATTTGCAATTTCTTTTTAAACTAACCCCGTCGATGTTCTCTATTGGCAGGGTAAAAAAATTTAAAGTGGGAAATATCTTACTGACTGGTCGAACTGGTGGCTTAACAGAACGGCTAGTAGGAGTCGGCGCCCCTTTGCCATAGCCAGTGGTGTATTTGCTGCCAGAGCCATCATAAAAGGTAACGATTATGAATCGTTAGTGAAACCTTTACAAGACCATGTTGAGAATATATCTGCTTTTAGAGATATAATGAAAGATATTGATAATGAGGGATTTGATCGGATCGTCACAACATTAGGAACCCCCGGAATCAAGCAAGCTGTTTATAATACAGGAATAAATTTCACAGACATTGGTGGGGCAGTTTTAAAAAACATTAATAAACTACTAAGTTGACAGCGTTATTTGCCTTACATGACGTAAGAGTCAACATCCCTCATAACCAAAATTGCATTCGACCAGGTAAGTACCTTATACTGTAAACTTTCAAGAAGCCTACTTCTTACGATCCATCATCATACCCAAAATAGCAGACACCTCGGATTTAATTTCTTGTAGTCCATAAGTAGTACTGGTTACTTCAGTCCGAATATCACTGACCGTGGTCTCAATAAAGGAAACTTCCGACTTGATTTCGGAAAGACCAAAGGTAGGACTAAAAACAGCGCGGCCAATATTAAAAAGATAAGTCTCACAGCAGGCAATTTGTTCCTTTAATTCGCCGATACAATCAAGGACATTCTGAATTAAAGCGGGGTCGAAACAACAGGTCGGCTGGTCGGGTGCCGCTAGATAATCATTATTGTTATTCCACGGATCACAATCGTACCCTTTCGCGGATTCCTTTAGCTTGTTTAGGTTTTGGGGTTCCCGTGACTTGTTATTCAATAGCAAAACCTCCTTCTCCAGCCATAATATTCCTTACCCCAGCCTAATGTGACCAGTATTATAGATTGATTCTACTATAATTTTTTTCTGCTGATTCGAAAAACTTAGCTTGCTCCAGTCTTTAGACGCTGGCGGAAGCTTAGTTTGCCCTTATGCCTATCGGAAAGTTTGATACTTTCCGATAGGCAAATAAAGCCTCCTGCGGTAGTTAATTCCTATCCTACCACAGGAGGCTTTTCATTCTCTTCTATTTGCTAGTTAACGTCTCATACCTCTTAGTCGCTGTACCCGCTCCTCAATGGGTGGGTGAGTACTAAACAGCCTCGCCAAAGAAGCTCCAGACAACGGATTGATAATAAATAAATGAGATGTTGCAGGATTTACTTTCATCGGCACTCGCTGGGCCGCAGATTCCAATTTTAATAGGGCGTTCGATAAACCATCCGGCGAACCGGCAATTTGGGCACCGGTAGTATCAGCCATATATTCCCGGGAGCGGGAAATAGCCATTTGGATGATCATCGCCGCAATGGGGAAGATAATCGCCATAATCAGGCTGCCTACCACTCCACCACCTTCTTCGTCGTCACCACGGCCCATGCCAAAGATTGCACCCCACTGTAGGGCACTACCCATCATACTGATGGCCCCGGCCAGGGCAGCAGCAATGGTCCCCACCAAAACATCCCTATTTTTAATATGGGCCAATTCGTGCGCTAATACACCCTCTAACTCTTGCGGGTTTAAGATGCGTAGAATTCCTTCAGTCACCGCCACTGCCGAGTTGGCAGGGTTACGTCCGGTGGCAAAGGCATTGGGCTGATCCGAAGGTTGAATATACAACTTAGGCATTGGCAGCCCTGCCCGCTGAGACAACCGCCTCACCATTTCATAAAGCTCCGGTGCCTCTGCTTGGGAAACCGGGTAAGATCGAGTCATTTTAATAGCCAATTTATCACTATAAAAGTAACCAAAGAAGTTCATACCCATTGCAATCATAAAGAAGAGCATTGCACCACTGCTACCACCAATAGCATTCCCCATCAGCACTAGTAAAACAGACAGTGCTCCCATCAAAAGCCAAGCCTTTAAAGTATTCATTAAATTCCTCCCCATAACCAGTCTGTTTTTTATAATAGCCAATTCTATAGATAAGGTGCTACCTCGCTGAGGTATAGAATTAACGACTGTATAAGAACCATACTTTGCATTAAAACCTGTCGACTGACGACTACCACCTGGCCGGACTCCAGATTGCTAACCAGAGGCTGTAGTTCTGCCAGTTGGTCCTCTAACTGTTTAAATTGTTCTTTAAGATAATGGAGATCCAAACCTGCCGGTCTGCCGATAATTTCTTTGGTTCGTAGGATATCTGCCAGGGCATTCAGGCGCGCTTTAATTTCATCCAGGGTTAAACGCTGGCTTTTCATGCTTTCAATCAGCTTTAAACGTTGCAGACAATCTCCTGAATAGTAGCGATAACCCGACTCAGAGCGCTCCGGTCTTAAGAGGTCCAAATTGGTATAATAATCAATGGTCCGCCGACTAACACCGGCCAATTCTGCTAACTCGCCAATTTTATATTTCTTCAACTCCACAAATCTATCACCTCCCCATTATTATACAAGATTACCAGCAAAGTGTACAGTTATACGTTTTGGTGTGTGAAAAAATATATAAAGAGAGAACCAACCCTGCGTAGCTAGTTGGTTCTCTTTTGTTTTATTCTATCGTAATTAAGCCACCGGTCTATCTTCACACATCTGGTCGTTCAATATATTTAACCGGATACGGTTAATACGTAGTCCCTGCATTTCAGCCACTTCCAGCTTGTGCTCTGGCAATTCGACAACATCACCCACTTTGGGGCGTTTACCCAATCTGCCAAATACAAAGCCACCCAGGGTATCGTACTCTTCCTCTTCACCCACCGGTAATTTAAACATTTCTGAGGCTTCTTCCAGCAACATCCGACCATCCACCATAAAGGCACCATCTTTAATCGGAGCTACTTGAGGAAGTTCCTGGTCGAATTCATCCTGAATTTCGCCCACCAATTCCTCTAATACGTTTTCCATGGTAATGATCCCACTGGTACCACCGTATTCATCCACTACTAACGCCATTTGTTGGTGATTTTGCTGAAAATCTCGTAGCATGTGATCCAGGGAGACCCCTTCGGGCACCATCATAATAGATCTCTTAACCTTATCAATGGTAGTTCCCTTTTCCAATCGGAACAAATCCTTGATGTGTACCAAGCCCACCACATGGTCACTGTCTCCATCCATTAGGGGATAGCGGGTATGCTCGGTTTGGCGGGCGATAGCCAGATTCTCTTCCAGGGATTTCTGCCGATCCAAAAAGATTACCTCTGGCCGAGGCACCATTACTTCCCTGGCAACCCTATTTTCCAAGTTAAACACATTCTGGAGCATGCGCCATTCATTTTTATCCAAGTGACCGCCTTTATAACTTTCGGATACCAGCATCTGCAATTCTTCCTCACTGTGACTTTCTTCGTGCTCACTGGCAGGCTGTACCCCGATACAGCGTAAAATCCAGTTGGCTGTACCGTTAAAAACCACAATGCCAGGGTAAAAGACACCGTAAAATACGCGCATGAAGCCAGCTAGCCACAAGGTCACACCTTCCGCCCGCTGTATGGCCAGTGATTTTGGCACCAACTCACCAAAGACCACATGCAGAAACGTAACTAGACTGAAAGCAAAGATAAACGAAATGGTATGAACCGCCGCTGTAGATGTTACTCCAAGGGAATACAGAACAGGTTCTAAAAGTTTGGCTACCACAGGCTCACCTAACCAACCTAGCCCCAAACTGGACAGAGTAATACCCAGTTGACAGACGGATAGGTAGGCATCGATGTTGTTGACACAAGTTTGAGCAACTTTGGCTTGACGGTTCCCCTCAGCCACCAGTTGGGCTAGGCGGGTGGGTCGGACCTTTACAAAGGAAAATTCTGCTGCAACAAAAAGCCCGTTTAAAAAAACCAAAAATACAGCCAATAAAACCTGCAGTGCCAAGAGAATACTGAATGACGTGTCGTCACCCATAATGACGGGACCACTCTCCTTTAATATAATCTAATAGCGGGTTCCCCCGCTAACTAATATTTATTCTAACAAATTTGCGTTTATTAATAAAACCAGCGAAAAGAGATAAAACAACCACTTTCGGGGATATGGTTGAAAATTTTATATTTTACCAATCTGGAGTTTCCTTTTTCTTTATCAATCGTCTACTCTCTATACCTTTGTGTCTTATAAGATTGCCAGTAAACTGTAGAGCCATTGTTAGGCTGTTAAAATTAACCAAACTTTTTCTTACAAAAAAATGACAAATTTCTAAATCTTGGAGGATTTTATTGTTAAAATATTCAATTATATTTTTATCGGAAAGTAGAGGTGCTGCCTATGTTATATTCAAACCTCTTCATGGAAAGCAGAAATATATTATTCATATTAGATAAATTAGGACGCATTTTGGAAGCCAATCCGTCGGCTCAAGCAGCCTATGGCTATAACCAGGAAGAATTTTTATACTTTACGATTTTCGACCTGTGCGCTGGCAAAATGAATACGACTATTTTCCAGCAAACTCAGCAAGTTATTGAAGACGGCGTTCTGTTTGAAACCATGCACCGGCGAAAGGATCAAAGTGTCTTCCCCGTAGAAGTAAGTTTCAAAAAATTTCATCTGCAGGGGCAAAACGTAATTCTTAGCAACATTCGTGATATTAGCCGGTTGAAAGAGACTGAGTATTCCCTTAAACAATCAAACGAAGAACTAATGGCCACCATTGAAGAACTAACCGCTGCCAATGAGCAACTGTTAGCTGCTGAAGAAGAATTAAGACAGCAGTATGATGAATTACAAATCAGCCGGGATGTGTTGAGCACTTTAAATCAACAATTGACAGAAATTATCGAATTTTTACCCGATGCTACCTTTATTCTAGACCGGGAACAAAAAGTAGTTGCCTGGAATCGTGCCATTGAAGAGATGACCGGCCTTTTAAAAGAAAAAATTATCGGCCAAGGTAACTATGCCTACTGCATACCTTTTTATGGTCAACCAACACCTGGGTTAATTGATGTATTTACGCAAAATAGCCCCAACCTAAGCAAGTATAAAAATATAAAGCGGTACGGTAACATACTCACCGGGGAAGTCTTTGCTCCGGCACTTTATGGTGGTAAAGGCGCTTATCTGCAATTGAAAACTTCCTTACTTTCTAACGCCCAGGGTGAGACAGTGGCTACCATTGAATCCATCCGCGACATTACCGAATCGAAACAAGCGCAAAAGGCTTTAAGAGAAAGTGAAGCCCGTTTTCGCAGCTTGTCCGAAAACGCTTTGGATATGATTTATCATATCAGTTTCATTCCTAAGCCTCACTTCTCCTATATTAATGCTGCAGCAGAAAAAATTACCGGTTATCGACCTGAAGAATTCTATCAGGACATAACTATCCATAAAAATGGTATTCACCCGGAGGATTGGCCTCTGGTGGCCAGTGTTTTTGATGGTCAGTTTCAAGTTAAGTCAACCCTGCGGTGGATACACAAGGATGGCCAGCTTGTTTGGTTAGAGATATTTCGTGTACCCATTTATGATCTTGGTGGCAAGCTAATTGCTATTCAAGGCATTGCCCGGGATATTAATGAACGGAAAGAGATAGAAGAAAAGCTTTTATATCTTAGCCAGCATGACACTATCACAGGTCTTTACAGCCGGAGCTTTTTTGAAGAAGAAATGGAGCGTTTAGAGCATTACTCAAAACCCGTCGGCTTCCTCATGATTGACTTAGATGGACTTAAATTAGTAAACGACACCTTTGGTCATAAAGCGGGTGACCAAATGCTGATAGATGTGGCCAATATACTAAGAAAATGCTGTAAGAAGGAGCACAATTTGGCCAGAATCGGCGGGGACGAGTTTGCCATTTTACTAACCGATTGCTCCAAAGAAGACTTAGCATCCTACTCCCGCAACATTAAGCAGTCTCTCAAGAAATATAACAGAGAAAATCCGGGGAAACCCCCACTAAGCCTATCCATCGGGTCTGCTCTACGCGAAAATAGTTCAAAAAAAATGAATCAACTTTTCACCGAAGCAGATAACAGCATGTACAGAGAGAAATTGCATAGAAATTCCAGTTCGCGCAGTTCTATTGTTAACGCCATGATGAAGGCCTTAGAAACCAGAGACTTCATTACAGAAGGGCATGGCGAACGAATTGAAACCCTACTGAAAAAAGTAGGGAAAAGAATGGGGCTAACAGGCAGCCAAATCTTTGACCTTCGTTTATTAGCACAATTTCACGATATCGGCAAAGTTGGCATTCCCGATAGAATCCTCTTTAAACCAGGTCCTCTTACAGCAGATGAACGGAAAGAGATGGAACGCCACAGTGAATTAGGCTATCGAATTGCCCAATCTGCACCAGAATTGCTGCCCATAGCTGATTGGATTCTCAAGCATCATGAGTGGTGGAATGGCAAAGGATATCCCCTGGGACTAAAGGGTGAAGAGATTCCTCTGGAATGCCGTATCCTGGCCATTGCCGATGCCTACGATGCCATGGGTAACGATAGACCCTATCGCAAAGCTATCCCCCATGTAGCTATTATAGAAGAGCTTCAACGTTATGCTGGCATTCAGTTTGACCCGGAATTAGTTACTTTGTTGGTAGAAATTATTGAAGAGGAGCATTAGGTTAAATACTTTTAGGACAGAGTCTTTTCGGCTCTGTCCCTCATATTTTCATTACTTCCCTAATATAGATAAGCAAAGGCAAAAAGGGTGGTAAAATCATGAAACGTTCCTTAGGAAAATATCTTCTTATTCTTTTTATCCCGGCCATCATTGGCTTGCTAGCCATTTCCGGTGCCGATTTTGAAAACCTTTATGAATGCATCCTTCTTATGGTAACCCTAGTAGGATTGGTTTATATCAGAAAATTAAGGAGTA
Organism: uncultured Desulfotomaculum sp.; assembly: GCA_946411205.1. Taxonomy (GTDB): domain Bacteria; phylum Bacillota; class Desulfotomaculia; order Desulfotomaculales; family Desulfotomaculaceae; genus Desulfotomaculum. The sequence continues at coordinate 4,750 of CAMKDG010000032.1, read as the reverse complement.
GGTCTTTACTGATTGGTTGGTGTATTTTCACCCTCGGGGTTACCTTAGATTTTCTCGATCAGTTTATCAAAATCCCAGATTTTCTGGAACTCTACTTGGAGGAACCCGCATTGGTTATTGGCTTAGCCATAACGGTTTATAGCTTTTATCAAATGGCCAAAAAACAAAAATTGCATACTTAAAGTCACAGATTGCGGTTCCCTACATTAGGTGTTTTTATTTGACACAATTAAATAACTGTGTTAACCTATAACATATCTTAGTAAAGGGGGGATTGTGTAAATGTCCAAAGATTTAATTAACAAAATTCTGGAAGATATTGGCTTAGAAGAAATAAGTCTTTCAGAGGAAAAACAGCATACCGAATAAAGAATCGAAGGCGGTACTAACCCAATCGCCTTCGATTCTTTGTTTTCTAAAGTTTTTCCACCGGCTGAGGTAAGGGCTGACCCAAATAATAACCTTGGGCGTAATTTATGCCTAACCCTCTGATAATTTGCAATATTTTTTTATTCTCTACAAACTCGGCTATCGTCTTTTTACCCAACGCCCCGGCCACCGTGTGAATGGCTTGCACCAGAGCTAATTGACTGGCATCTTGGTCAATATTGCGGATATAAGATCCGTCAATCTTGATATAATCCACTGGCAGGGAACGAAGATAATGGAACGAGGTAAAACCAATACCAAAGTCATCTAAAGCAAAAAAACATCCCAAATCTCTCAGTCTATTAATCCATTTTTCCACCCAGACAAAATCTTTCACCGCCACCGTCTCGGTAATTTCAAAACCCATCCGGGATGGCTCCACACCACTCTGAATGATGGCCTCTTCCATTTCCCGCAGGAGTTCCTCATCCCCCAAACTTGTCCCGGAAAGGTTTATGAATAATTTCAGACTGGGGCTTCTTTGCAGGGTTTTTATGGCATTTTGCACCACCCACCGATCAATCTGGGGCATAATACCAAATTGCTCTGCAGGGGGTATAAATATCCCCGGAGCAATCAGTTTACCCTGCGAGTCCTTTAAGCGCACTAATACCTCATGATGCGTGATACGGTCTTCATGATCAACCACCGGCTGAAAGAATAGTACAAAACGCTCATCACGGAGACCCGACCGGATGAGGCCAAGTACTTCATTAATTTTGCGAAGATTTGTCACAGATTCTTCACCAGAGGAAGCCAATACTACCCTGTTTCTTCCCGCTGCTTTGGCAGAGTGTAACGCTAAATCTGCATGGGAAAGAAGTCTTTTTATATCTAAAGAGCCATCTATTTTCATTACCCCGATACTAATCGTTAAGTTAAGACAGTTCTCTGTTTTGATCACACATAATTCTTCCTTCTCCACAGCCTCCCGCAAATGTTCAGCCATTTTTCTGGCCTGTTTTACGGTAACACCCTCTAGAATCACTGCAAATTCGTCTCCTGCCAGTCGAGCAAAGTAATCCTCTGGACGAAGATTAGACCGCACTACCGAGGCAAGATGCACTAAGTAATGGTCTCCCACAATGTGCCCCAGGGTATCGTTGGCCAGCTTGAAATGATCCACTCCAATGATTAGCAAAACACTGTTCTGACCATTTTTAGCCTTATCCGAGGCTTTTTTTAAAAATTTCTCCAGCGAGTAACGATTTGGGATGTTAGTAAGGGAATCATGAGTGGCCAAATATTCCAGTTGCTCCTCCGCCAGCTTCCGTACCGTAATATCTTCTATCATGACGATAACATGCAGTGGTAACCCAGAGGTATTGCGAATGAGGGAACCAATCGTTTTGGCCCAGATAATCTGGCCATCCTTACGAATATACCTTTTTTCCATATGAAAAGAGTCATATTTTTCTGCGAATAATCCACCAAATAACTCTACGTTTTTGACAACATCATCGGGATGCGTAATATCTGTAAGGAGGATTTGAGAAAGCTCTTCCGCATTGTAACCAAGCATTTGCTGTAAAGCGGGGTTACTTTCCTTTAAAATCCCATGCATATCGGTCAAGAAAATACCAATACCTGCCTTTTCAAAAACCGTCCGAAATTTTTCCTCAGTAATCCTAAACTCTTCTTTAACCCTTTCAAGTTCACCATAAACAGTCATATTCCTATGTTCCCCCTGCCTGACCAGGTTTGTTCGAACAGCAACTACCCTACTTTTACTTCGACACCAGCCAGAGAAAACCTTGTAATAATGCCAGATTCTACCGAATAAAAATCGCTTGACAAAGCCACCGTACTTAGAGCAAAAATTGGCTTTTTTCACCCCAGTAATAAAGCATTAAGCGGTGTTGGGCTTCTGGTACAAGCAACATACAATAATTTTTGGTCAAATTCAGTGGTATACCTTTCCTGGTTTGCACCATAGACCAAAACTACATCAAATTCCAAACCCTTTGCCAAATAGGCTGGAATAATCATAACTCCTTTCTCTACCTTAGATCATTGTTTTGTAAAGTTGAACGAAGCCCATCATACAGTAGAAATGCCACCCAAGTTCATTATCTGTATCACCGATCGGATAATGAGGTCCTGCTCTGTCCTCTTATAGTATTTCTCCTTAAACCAGTGCTAGACTTGGCCATTATTCTAATTCTAAACCGGCGGGTATGGAAAAGAATATCTTGAAAACTGTTCCAGTTGGACTGGTAGCTACATCCACCCTAGCTTGGTGCCGAGCAACGATGCCACAGCATACAGCTAAGCCTAAGCCGGTACCGGTTTCTTTGGTAGTAACAAAGGGGGTACCCAATTTCTCCAACACCTCCCGGGGGATACCGCTCCCTTGGTCTTGCACCGATAATAAGACATGATCCTCTGCCCAATTCGTGCTAATGGTAAGGATGCCCCCCGGTGCCATTGCATCAATGGCGTTGCGAGTGAGATTTAGGAGTAACTGGTTTATTTCCTGCTTGTTTAACAATAAATTCGGCACTTCTGTCAAGTCGAACACTACATTCATTTCCCGCTCACTGGTATCAGTAATAATTAAAGGTTGCAGTTCTTTGATAAGTTTTGTCAGGTTACAACGTTGTAATTCAGCCGGTACCTTGCGTGCTAAAGAGAGATAATCGGTAATAATGCCATTAGCCCTGTCTAATTCATCAATCATCAAGTTAAAGTGATCCAGATAGCGGAAGCATTCCTCTTTTCCTCGAAGTAATTGTAAAAAACCCCGTACACTGGTCAAAGGATTGCGGATTTCATGGGCTATTCCGGCAGCCATTTCTCCCACCAGGTTCAGGCGATCCAAGCGGGTAATTTCCTGTTCCAGTTGTTTCTTTTCGGTAATATCAAGACTAATTTTAATCATGAGAGGCGTACCGTCGATATCACGGAAGCTGCGTGCATAGACATGGTAGGAACGTCCGTTAGAAAAATTTCGTTCGTAATTAATGGGAAGTTCTTTTTGTAAAGCATATAGGCTTACACAATGTTCACAGGGTTCTGTACGGTTCTCCAAAATCTCATAACAACGTCTACCGCCAGGTTCACCAAATAATTCCCGGAAGTTTTTATTGGCAAAACGAATGAACATACCCGCGTCTTGCACTCGCACATGGCCAGGTAGTTGATCCAGAATGGCATATAGCTTTTGCCGTTCCTTTTCCAAGGCTGACGCCGTTTCATCAATTACTCTCGCCAGTACACCAAACTCCCCTTGGTAGGTCAAACCAGTGCGGGCGGCTAGATCGCCACTACGTAACTTACGGGCAGTGTCCATTAAGGTCTGAAGTGGCCGTAAGATAACGAATTCACTAGTTAGCCAGCAAAGGCCAAATACTAACAAAGTAAGGCTAACCAATTCCAGCATTCGTTGCTGGGAGGTTTGATTGACCACAGCAAAAGCGTAGTCTGCTGGAATACCCACAGCAATATAAATATCCCTGTGTTGCAGGTCGTTTAAGGGCAGATAAGCATAAATTCGCTGGGTACCATCTTTACCTGAAGCCTCGATGGTCCCTTCTCCCTTGTCCCCTTTAATAGCTCTGGAAATTGCTGACTCAGATACCACTTTCCCCACCCAATCGCCTTCATCGGGGTAACGGGCTAAGACAGTGCCATTTCTGTCCACTATATTCAGCGTTGAGCCTTGGGGTAAGTCGGCATTCTCAACCAATTTTTTGAGCCACTTTAAATCCATCGCAGCCACCAGTACCCCCTGTACCCGACTCAGTCGATCCAGTACCGGCTGGGCAAAATGCAGGGCTGCCTTTTTGTTTACAATGGATACCTGGTAGTCACCCACTGTAAATTGTCGAGATATTTTAGACAACTTAAAAAAAGGCCTTTCCGCTGCAGTTGCGTTTTTTTCAAAAGGCAAGGCACTGGCAATAATGTCGCCCTGGTCATTGGTTAACGCAATATTATTATAAAAGGGGTATTGCAGCAACAGCTTGGAAAAGTACGCATTACAAGCAACCGTATTGACATTCTGCACATCGGGCAACATCGCTAAGGTACCTAGCAGTAGCTTGGTTTGTTCAATGAGCAGCTGATGATCATGGGAGACTGCCCGAGCCACTTGCATTGCCTCGTTGTGGGCTGCTTGGGCTGCTCGCTGCCGATATCCTTCAATACTTTGGAACATAATAAAAAAAACGGGAATAAAGGCCACTAACACCAATAGCAACAACCTTGCGCGCAAACTAGAAGGAAGATATTTATGCAATACCAAGTCACCTTTTTTCAAATTTTCAAATTTCACTATACAAAATTACGACATTTTGACAATTATTCCTTTATATTTAAA
>CAMKDG010000031.1 GCA_946411205.1 uncultured Desulfotomaculum sp. | reverse complement strand
AAAAACGAAAGCAGCCTTAAAGCAGGATTTCCCATTAATGAGCAAACTGATGGCAACTGAAGAGATGTTATGGATAAATTCGAAGTACCAAAAATATGAGGACGCGATGCAAAAGATTTCCTTGACGGAAGCCGATGCCAGAGATGCAGAAGACAGGTTGAGACGGTTTGCGCCCTTCCTGGCAAAAGCCTTTCCCGAAACCCAGGCCAGCAACGGAATCATCGAATCGCCCTTGTTTTGCATTGAGAATATGAAAAGTAGGCTGGAAAGCATCTTTGCGCAGGAAATCGAGGGAGAGTTCTATTTAAAGGCGGACAGCCACCTGGCTGTTTCAGGTTCCATCAAAGCAAGGGGTGGAATATACGAGGTGCTCAAGCACGCAGAGGAACTGGCAATTAAAAATCATATGCTGGCGGAAACCGATGATTATTCTATCCTTAACAGCGATGCATTCAGAGCCTTTTTCTCCAACTACTCTATCTCTGTGGGTTCTACCGGAAATCTTGGCCTCAGCATAGGGATCATCAGCGCAAAACTTGGATTTCGTGTCTACGTTCATATGTCGGCCGATGCAAAGCAATGGAAGAAGGATCTTCTGAGAAGCCGCGGAGTCGTCGTCGTAGAATATGCTTCTGATTACAGCGTTGCGGTGGAGCAGGGACGAAAGCAATCCGAAACGGACCCGAATAATTACTTTATCGACGATGAAAATTCCAAGGACTTGTTTTTAGGGTATTCCGTAGCTGCCTTCAGGCTGAAAAAGCAGTTGGAAGAAATGGGTGTCACAGTAGATGAAGAACATCCGCTATTCGTTTATCTTCCATGCGGAGTAGGCGGAGCGCCGGGCGGTATCACATTCGGATTAAAATTAATGTTTCAGGACAATGTGCATTGCTTCTTTGCCGAGCCAACTCATTCCGCTGGCATGCTGTTGGGCTTAATGACAGGAATGCATAATGAAATATGCGTCCAGGATCTGGGAATTGACAATATTACTGATGCTGACGGTCTGGCGGTGGGAAGACCTTCCGGCTTTGTCGGCAGGACATTGGAAAACTTGATCAGCGGAGTTTACACCGTGCAGGATGAGCAATTATATATTCTTCTCTGTACATTGGCGGACAGCGAAAAAATTTTCCTCGAGCCTTCCGCCCTGGCCGGACTGCCCGGAGTTGTCAAGCTTTTAAGTGAGGATGCAGGAAAAATGTATCTCGAGCAGCACCGTTTGACCGATAAGATGCATAATGCTTCTCATATTGCCTGGGCTACAGGGGGCAGCATGGTCAGCAAGGAAGAAATGGATTCCTATTACAAAAAAGGACTTGAATTGACGAAAGTGTTCAATGCAATTTAACTAAATTTTGCCTATCCTAGCTTAAAACAGGGATCGGCAAGACCTCTGTTCTAAGTCCCTATTTTCAAGGCATCAGACAGACTTGGTTTTTATACGATTAGGTTGTGAAAGATTTTTTAATCCATATCCATCTGGAATGGATAAATGTTTGAATATATAAACTTTAAACTAACATATTGTATAATGTCTAAAAAGATGTACAATGATAATTGCACAATTTAATAAAGGATTGGATGATGTTTGCGGGAGAGTGGCCCCACGGGCCCACCGAAGGAGTAATACTCTCAGGTGCTTTTGTAGGAAGACGTAAGTTATGCTAAGTCTTTACTAAATAAAGTGGAACCGCAAGCGGACAGGACTCTGGAGAGACCCGTTTTAGGGCGCCGAAGGGGCAATACAAATTGCTGTTAAATCTCTCAGGCAAAAGGACAGAGGAGGATTCTAGGTCTAATATAGGTGTCTCTTGCACGGACGCTATATTTTTCCGATACTTCTTTTATGGTCATGGGAGTCAAATCATTTGGTTTGGCTCTTTTTTATTTTATTATTTACATACAGAGAGGAAGAGAATGGAATGGATTACATTACGTTTTTGGATCAATTGGATAGTTTGATCTGGGGACCACCATTATTGTTTTTGTTGGTGGGAACGGGGATTTTGTTAACTTTACGGCTGAAACTACTGCAGGTGATCCGTCTGCCAATGGCTTTAAAGTTAATATTTACGGCCAAGAATAATGGCTCTGGTGATGTAAGTAGTTTTGGGGCTTTGTGTACCGCTCTGGCGGCCACAGTAGGGACTGGTAACATCGTAGGCGTGGCTACAGCGGTGAAGGCTGGAGGACCCGGGGCAATCTTTTGGATGTGGGTGGCCGCTTTCTTTGGCATGGCCACTAAATATGCAGAAGGTTTGTTAGCCGTTAAATACCGCTCCGTCGATGCCAATGGTCAGATTTCCGGGGGACCCATGTACTATATTGAGCGGGGCTTGGGAAAAAAATATCGCCCTCTGGCTATCATGTTTGCTGTTAGTGGTGTGCTGGTTGCCTTCTTTGGCATTGGAACCTTCGCCCAAGTTAATTCGATTGTGGATTCTTGTAAATTAACCCTAGGTACCCCGACTTATGTCACAGCCATTGTCATTACCGTATTGGTTGCTTTGGTCACCCTGGGTGGGTTGCAGAGTATTGCCAGGGTATCCACTAAAATCGTTCCCTTTATGGCCATCTTCTATTTAGTAGCCTGTGGTTATGTCATCGTTACATTTGCTGACCAGCTACCCGGGGCTATTGAGCTAGTGATTAGCAGCGCTTTTTCCGGCACCGCTGCTGCAGGTGGTTTTTTAGGTGCCACCGTCATGATGGCCATTCGGAACGGGGTGGCCCGTGGTGTATTTTCTAATGAATCTGGGTTGGGAAGTGCACCCATTGCTGCTGCTGCAGCTAAAACCAAATGGCCTGCAGAACAGGGACTTATTTCTATGACAGGTACCTTTATTGATACCATTATAATCTGTACTATGACGGGATTAGCGCTGGTGGTTACCGGTGCCTGGTCGGGAGATGTCAAAGGGGCTGCTATGACCCAAGAAGCATTTGCTGCAGCATTGCCAGGCATTGGTCCGCTGATTTTAACGGTGGGCATTGTGTTATTTGCCTTTACCACCATTCTGGGGTGGAATTATTACGGAGAGCGTTGCTGTGAGTATCTTTTGGGTGTTGAGGGTATTATGCCCTATCGCATCATCTTCATTGGTTTAGTAGCAGCCGGTGCCTTTGTTAAACTGGAAGCCATCTGGTTGCTGGCGGACATCGTTAACGGCTTGATGGCGATACCAAACCTTATCGCTTTGCTAGGACTTTCCGGTGTGGTGGTGTTGGAAACCAAGCGATATCTGGAACATACAGCTAAGGATGCAGATTCACCTGACAATAAAAAGGTAGCATAAAATCCCAAAAAACACCCACAGGGTGTTTTTTGGGGGATAAATCATCAATTTAAAGTATAAATTTTAGGGGGATGCCTAAAAGTTCAGATAGTTTCCTAAGTATGTACACAAGGTACAAATTATCTGCAGCCTCAGCCGCCTTTGCCAAGCATTCTAAATACGATAAAAACGATAATACCTAGGGCTAAAAAAGAACCAATACTGGTTAAGTCCATAGGATCTCCTCCTTTCGTACCACTAGGTTTCGATATACTTTCTAAAAAACCTCTTTTCTATTTGTGCACTATTTGGCAAAATAGTAGTAAACACAATGTCTAGAGGTGAAAAAATTGAAAGTTGATATTAAATTTATTATTGGTATGGTTTTTTTATTAATTGCAGCCTGTATTTATTTTACCAAGGTAGTATAACCCGAAAGTAACCATGGCCTCATAATTATAAACGAATTTCTAATTAAATCATTAAATCACTAAAAACCGCCTGGTAATCGGATATGCCAGGCGGTTTCAATGTTTAGATGTTATTTTTTCCTTGAATTAACCATTCTGATACCAATAATAGATTTTAAATCGTTAACCACCGGGTTAATTTGTTCGGACAGACTTTCTAATTTTACTAATAATTGTTGAATCATTTCGATTTTTATTTCTGCCTTTTTAATGGTGGCTTTGGCATCCCAGCGCATAAAAAAATTGGATTGAAGCCCGTAAATATGCTGACGTAACTCTTTAATCGCACGTTCCGATTCAAGCCGTATCTCTTCGATTTCTTTAAGCATCAGAAGCACCTACCTTTTTTTCCATACTATTAGCCAATCCTAAAAATGGTGCTTTTACCAGGGATAAAAGATAAAATCTTGTTTTAAGCAATCAGCAAGTATTAAAAACTTTTGATTTGCATAAGCAAACTACGCCTTCGCTGATTTCTAAAGACTGGGCAGAGACTTAGTTTTTTAAGAAAATTCAAAAAGTTAATATCTTTCTGAGGGAAGCTTAATATACTTTTTAAAAGATTGTTAAGCCAAAGAAAAGGGGTGGGTTTTTTGGCTAGAAAGAAGAAAAAAAATGTGAAAACCGTCAAACCTGTTCAAGTGGAGAAAAAAAGAGACATCGTTTTGTTTGCATCAGCCAGTGAACCGGTTCAAGTACCGGATATTGTATATCGTGGAAAGAAGCAGTCTCCGGTAATGAAAGATTTGTTTGTGGACAGCAGTAGTATTCAAACGGAGATTTCTTTGCCGTTAGCCTGCGGCGATACCTGTAGAAAAACTGTGTTACCGGCAGCTAAAAAGTACAATAAGAAGAAAAAAATGAAACTTCAAGAGGCATTTGTACCAACCAGCTGTGTTACGCCGGTAGTTTCATTACCTTATGCAAAGGAGCAAATAAATAAATCTGTAAAACAAAGCTTGCATCAACCCAAGGAACCCTGTTATCAAATCCTTTTAGAGCAGAGCAAGCCACGGAAAAAGAGAAAAAAATCTCCGGTATTTGTTCCCCTAAGCTGTATTACGGAGTCTCCAGCACCGGTTTATCATTTTACTCTGGAAGTAAAGCCTTTGGTCTTTACCAATCCGTATCCAAATCCCCTTAACCGGTCACCGGATATTATCAGTGAGCGTAAACGAGGTTATCCTAAACCAAAAAGTTCAGAGGATTTTATTCCTGCTTCCTGCATTACCCAGACAGTTTCTCAACCATTTGCAAAACCTAATCAAAAACCACTTGTAAAATACACCTATCTAGAGCGTCCTAACACCCCAGATATCCTAGGTCCTACGCTAAAAAACAATAAAAAGAAAAAGTATCAAGGAGCTTCCTTTGTTCCTAAAAGCTGTATCGTAGAGTCCACCAGACAGATGTTGGAACCATCCTTTTTGCAACCAACAGACACTTTAGCCAGAGCGAAATCGCAGTCGACCTTAGAAAAAAAATCTTCGGATAATTGGCAGCCTATTCTAGCATTAGTAGCTCTTATCGTGGTGGTGGTTGTCTATCTATTGCAAAAATAATCTACTTACTCCAAGCACAGGATTGATCCATAATTTTTACATGGGATAGCACCCTTGATTTCTGCTTATAATGCATGTAGAAGAAGGTATTTTAAAATTTTCGCCAATTTTGCACCAGTATACAAAGAATTGCCTCTCATATACTAATAGTAGAAGGAAGGGGTGATAGAGGAGATGAATCAATGTCTCTCTATTGGTGCCACCCAGCATATAGAGTTGTTGAAAGACCGGCTTGGCAGAGAGTTGAGAGTCGATGAGGGTGAAAGAATTAGAATTAAAATGACTGAAAATCCTGCCGGTAACATCACATTTTTATCCTGTGATTTCAACGGAAATTTATGCAGTGGGAGACATCAGGATGAAGAAATCTTATTTAAGCATTTTGTAGCAGATATTTTATCCGATATCATCATGAATCAATGGGAAAGGGCTCTGCTAAAGGATATCATTCGTGAGACTTATTATTATTTCAATGAGGAAGAAAAGAAAACCATTCTGCAATATACCTTGGATTATACTAATGGTGTTAAAATGTATCCGGGAAAAATGGACCGCCGGGATCGCAAGCATTTTATTATTAAGAGACTGGTAGAATTTTTAGAGCAAAACAATAGTATTGTTATTGACGGCTTTGTTCGTTTTCGGTTAAAAGAATATGTTAATGAAATTAAAGAAGCAGTGGACCAGGCTGTAGACGAATTTCTTATGGAACGAGAATACCGGGAATTTATCCAACTGTTAAAATATTTTGTGGAAATTCAGGATTCTAAAGTGCCCTTGGTCAATGTCTTGGTCAGTGAAAGGGGAACGTATAAGCTCTATGATGAAAATCATCGCCCCATCGACAGTGAGTTTTTAGAAGGCTTTATCCTGGATGTAATGGACAATGAAATTAATTATGAAGATTTATTAATTAGCGCTTTAATCACCATTGCTCCGAATAAGATTGTTTTTCATTATGGTGTGCAACCCGGAATAGATTCAACCCTAGATACCATCAAGAATGTTTTTGAAGATAAGGTAAGTGAATGTAACGGTTGCAAATTATGCCAAAAGCATCAGCAATAGGGAGTTAACTCTAACCGCCTAACCGGCGGTTTTTTATTATTGCACCTCCTTCGGCAATTTGGTATAGTTAATGTCGTTAATTGACGAATGGAGGTCATGCTCGGTGCAATGGTGGACAGTATTATCGATCCCAATCATTGGTGCCTTTATTGGCTGGATAACTAACTTGATTGCGGTAAAAGCTATTTTTAAACCCTATCAACCGGTGCGCTTGTTTGGCTTACCCTGGGCAATTCAAGGTGTGGTGCCCAAGAGAAGGGGGGAGTTGGCCAGAAGTATCGGTGAAGTGGTAGAAAATGAGCTGCTTAAGGTGGAGGATTTAATCCAGCAAATGAAGTCGCCTGAAATATTAGATAAGATTGCTTCATCTGCCAGCGATTCCATTCGTAGCATGGTAATTGAGCGGATTCCCCTATGGGTGCCCAATACCATTCGTACGGTAATTTTGGAAATGATGGGGGACATGCTGCAGAAGCAAATGCCCCAGGTGATTCATCAGATTATAGATCAGGCCGGAGGCAGCATCGTTGAAAAGGTTAAACTTTCCCAACTAGTGGAAGAACGTATGAATGCTTATGATATTAGGCATTTGGAAAAAATTATTGTAACAGTGGCTGCCCGTGAATTGAAACACATTGAAATTATCGGTGGAGTATTGGGATTTTTGATCGGTCTGGTACAAGTGGCCATTGTTTATCTCTCAACTTGACATTACCTATAGGTTTTTCTATAATGATTCTGTAATTAAATATCTTCGCTATGAAAAGGAAAAGTACTTCAGTATGCTCGTCCAGAGAGGAAATGCCATAGGCTGTAAGCATTTCCCGATGTGGCTGAATGAAAAACCACCTTGGAGCAGCTTGTTGAAATGAAAGTATGCAAGCCGGAGAGACACCGTTACTTGTCGTTAGAGGTGGGAGTGCAAACTCCAACCAGGGTGGAACCGCGGAAACTTCCCGTCCCTGATTTTTCAGGGGCGGTTTTTTATTGTCTAACAACCGAAAGGAGATTTGATCATGGTACAGGTAAGACTTAAGGACGGCTCGGTCCGGGAATACTCTGCGGGTAGCACTGTGCTTGAAGTGGCTAAGAGCATCAGTCAGGGATTGGCCCGGGAGGTGTTGGCCGGCAAAGTAAACGGAAAAATTGTCGATTTAAACTACCCACTGCAGGAAGATGCAGCAGTGGAACTACTGACTTTTAATGACGAAGAGGGACGTGCAGTTTACCGCCACAGTTCGGCTCACGTTTTGGCACAGGCTGTGAAAAGACTTTTCCCGGAAGCTAAGCTGGCCATTGGACCGGCTATTCAGGACGGTTATTATTACGATTTCGATGTACCGCAGCCCTTTACTCCAGCTCAGTTGGAGAAAATTGAAGAGGAAATGAGCAAGATTATTAAAGAGGATATTCCCTTTCAGCGGCTGGAAATCTCCCGGCCGGAAGCTTTGGGGCGTTTCCAAAACCAAGAGGAACTGTATAAAGTAGAATTAATTAATGATCTACCGGAAGATGCTGTTATCTCCTGCTACCAGCAAGGAGATTTTGAAGATCTTTGCGCTGGGCCCCATGTCCCTTCTACAGGTCGCTTAAAGAGCATTAAGCTAATGAGTATTGCCGGTGCCTACTGGCGGGGGAACGAGAAAAATAAAATGCTCCAGCGCATTTATGGCACCGCCTTTCCTAAGAAGGCACTGCTGGATGAGCACCTCTTCCGCATTGAAGAAGCTAAGCGCCGGGATCACCGCAAACTGGGAGCGGAATTAGATCTTTACAGTATTCAAGAAGAAGGTCCTGGCTTCCCCTTTTTCCACCCCAAAGGGATGATCCTGCGCAACGAATTGGAGAGCTTCTGGCGTTTAGAGCACAAAAGACGGGGGTACCAAGAAATTCGTACACCCATTATCTTAAACAGAGGGCTTTGGGAGCAGTCCGGACATTGGGACCATTATAAAGAGAATATGTACTTTACCAAAATTGACGAGGGCGATTATGCAGTTAAGCCCATGAACTGCCCGGGTAGTATTTTGGTGTATAGAGCCAAAATGCATAGCTACCGAGATCTGCCCCTGAGATGGGGTGAACTGGGATTGGTGCATCGGCATGAATTATCCGGTGCTTTGCATGGCCTAATGCGGGTACGCTGCTTTACCCAGGATGATGCCCATATCTTTTTGTTGCCCAGCCAAATCAAGGAAGAAATCATTGGGGTTATTGATCTGTTCGATTACTTCTATAACACCTTTGGCTTACAATACCATGTAGAACTTTCCACCCGCCCGGAAAAATCCATGGGTTCCGATGAGATCTGGGAAATGGCCACCAATTCTTTACGGGATGCTTTGGAAGCCAAGCAGGTGAAGTTTAAAATCAACGAAGGTGACGGTGCTTTTTACGGACCCAAAATTGATTTTCACTTAACCGACAGCCTAGGCCGTACCTGGCAGTGTGGTACCATTCAATTGGATTTCCAGATGCCGGAGAAATTTGAGCTAGCCTATGTGGGTGAAGATGGCCAGAAACATCGTCCGGTCATGATTCACCGGGTGGTTTTCGGCAGCATTGAGCGTTTTATTGGCATTCTTACAGAACACTTTGCCGGTGCTTTCCCGGTTTGGCTGGCGCCGGTTCAGGTACGGGTAATGCCCATTACCGACAAGCATCATGAATATGCTAACGCTGTGGTGAAAAAGATGCAGGAACTGGATATCCGGGTTGAATTGGATGCCCGCAATGAAAAGATCAACTACAAAATCAGAGAAGCCCAAACGCAAAAAATTCCTTATATGTTGGTCATCGGTGATCGGGAGATGGAACAAGGTGCCGTAGCCGTTCGCCAGCGCGGGAAGGGCGATATCGGTGCTATTCAGGTGGATGAGTTTATTAACACTGTGCAAGATGATATTAAAAATAAGACTATCTTTTAGGGAAGTAGCAAATCCTTGACTCCGCAACCAGACTGTGGTAATATATCAAAGGTATTAAAAACAAAATACTATTACAGTCAAGTAGAAGCCTCCCGCTTCTCACCTTACAACCACAGTTCGTAAGGTTACCAATGTAAACAATATTTTTTATTGTCTTGCGTTTATGAGCGGGTGTCTGTACACTCGCTTTTATTATTTTATCAATATTTTTAAGGAGGTGAGTATACATTTCCAAGGAGCAACGCATTAATGAAGAGATTCGAGCCCGGGAGGTACGGGTTGTCGATGCTGAAAACAACCAGTTGGGTATTATGGCTGTGAAAGATGCTCTGCGCATTGCAGAAGAAAAACAACTGGATTTGGTTGAGGTAGCTCCCCAAGCCAAGCCTCCGGTTTGCCGTATTATGGACTTTGGTAAGTTCAAGTATGAGCAAAGCAAACGGGATAAAGAAGCTAAAAAGAGACAGCGCATTATCCAGGTGAAAGAAGTTAAGCTGCGTCCCCGTATTGAGGATCATGACTATGATGTTAAGGCCAAGAATGCCGAACGTTTCTTGAAAGACGGCGATAAGGTAAAGGTTACCATTATGTTTCGAGGCCGCGAAATTGTTCATACCGAATTGGGTAGGAAGTTACTGGAACGCCTGGCTAACGATATGAAAGACATTTGCTCTGTTGAAAGACACGCTAAACTCGAAGGTAAAAATATGATTATGATCTTAGCTCCCAAAAATGAAAGACAAGACTAGAAAGGAGTTGCCCTAGATGCCCAAAATTAAAACCCACCGTGGGGCCGCTAAAAGATTTAAAAAGACTGGTACTGGTAAAATCCGTGGTTGGCATGCTTTCCATAGCCATATTCTCGGTAAGAAAACCGCTAAACGTAAACGTAATCTGCGCAAGTCTCTCATTGTCACTGAGGCCAATGCCGTTCAACTGAGAAGGCTGCTGCCTTACTAAACCAAGAATTTTTGTACTCGTAGAAGGAGGTAATCATCATGCCACGGGCTAAAAGCAGTGTGGTTTCTCGCAATAGACATAGAAAAGTTTTAAAACTGGCTAAGGGTTATAGAGCTTCCCGCAGCAAACTGTTTAGGGTAGCTAATCAGGCCGTTATGAAGGCTCTGTTTTATGCTTACAGAGACCGTCGTCAGAAAAAACGTGATTTCCGTAAGCTTTGGATTGCACGTATTAATGCCGCTACCCGTATCAACGGTTTATCCTACAGCCGTTTTATCAATGGTTTGAAAAAAGCTGGTGTAGAGGTTAACCGTAAAATGCTGGCCGATCTGGCTGTAAATGATGCGAAAGCATTTAATCAGCTGGTAGAGGTAGCAAAGGCTAACCTAGCTTAATTTGTATAAATTTATAAAGTTGCATTTAAACGAAGGCATGGTTACTGTACCATGCCTTTACTATATTTTATCTGGTATTTATTGGGTTCCTTTACTATAATCATGGTAAGGTATCAGAACAGGTTGGTGCAGATGAAAGTGGTGTTCCTAGAAAGGAATGTGGGGGACTGGTAGTTATGGGTAAGAACGACTGGCTAGAAAAATTTGAAATGGTTGAGATAGCATGATCATATCGTCGCAAAATCCTAAAATGAAATACATACGGAAATTGGCCCAGAGAAGTTTTCGCCAGAAAGAAAGGAAACTGATTGTAGAGGGTATCCGTCTAGTGGAAGAGGCACTGGCCAGTCATTGGAGAACGGAAACCTTTCTCTATACAGAAGAAGGGATCGTGGGAGAACGAGGAGCGAAGCTTCTGAAACTGGCTGTACAAAAAGGAGTTGAAGTTTACCAAGTGTCCCCCGGTCTTATGAAGGAGCTGTCCGATACCGAGACTCCCCAGGGAGTTCTGGCGGTTCTGTGGCAGCCGGATATGGCCCTGGCCGATGTGTTACCGCCAGGCCGGCAACCGTTGTTGGTGGTGGTGGATGGGGTACAGGATCCGGGGAATTTGGGTACCATTATCCGGTCTGCAGATGCCGCCGGGGCCGGAGGCGTGATTTTGTTAAAGGGCACGGTGGATTTATATAATCCCAAGACCCTTCGGTCAACCATGGGTTCTTTATTTCACCTACCCATTGTGACCGTAGAGGATGTTGAAGAAACACTGAAATATCTCACCTCTGTGGGAATTACCTTAGTGGTAGGGGAACCTGTTGGCGGAGTGCCGGTTTTTGCTGCAGATCTCAAAATTCCCGTGGGGCTGGTGGTGGGCAATGAAGGTGCCGGTCCCCGGCCGGAGATTTTTCAGTACCGTCACAGCAAGGTTACGATACCCATGCCAGGACGGGCGGAATCCTTTAATGTAGCCATGGCCTCTGCCATCCTGCTCTATGAGGTGGTACGCCAACGGCATAAAATTCAGTAAACTTTCTTGTTTTGCACAGTGCCATGTGATATAATCAGTGTCGAAAGGTCCCCAAAAAAGAAGGAAAGGTTGTGGTTAGTTGTTGTTAACCGCTGAATTTTTTTGGAGGCTGTTCGAGGCAACTGGGTCTGTCAATGCTTATATGACATATAGAAGGCTGGTTTTACACTAATATATTGTAAGCGATGAAGGGGAGCAGTACGTAGTAGGTTTCTTTCCAGGGAAAGAGGGTCGTGACTGGAAACTCTCTTAAAGAAGAGCTGCGGAAATTCACCCCCGAGCTGCGATCTGAACGTATGGTAACATACCAGTAGGTGCGCCGGTTCTTCTACCGTTATCAGAAGTGGGTAAGTAGAGCTTGCCCTGTAAGTGGTTCTTGCGGTCTAAGAGAACAATTTGGGTGGTACCACGGATATTTCCGTCCCTTTTTTAGGGGCGGTTTTTATTTTGTTCATGCTGACACAGGAGGATTGTTATGGAGCAAAGGTTAAGACAATTGACCCAGGAAGCCCTGGGAGCTCTCGAGGGTGCCAACTCCCCGGAAGAGATTAATGAAGTTCGTGTAAAATACCTGGGTAAAAAAGGAGAACTGACTCAGGTTTTAAGAGGTATGGGTGCGCTTTCAGCCGAGGAACGTCCCCGTGTAGGCCAGATGGCCAATGAAGTTAGGGAGCAAATTGAAGCGGCTTTAGAAAATAGAAACCAACAGGCTAAGGAAGCGGAAAAAGCCCGCAAGCTGGCAGCAGAGACATTGGATGTGACGCTGCCGGGGGTACCGTTTAACCTTGGTAAACTTCACCCGCTGACCCAGGTACAGCAAGAGATAGAAAGTATTTTCCTGGGGCTGGGTTTCTCCATTGCGGAAGGGCCGGAGATTGAGCTGGATTATTACAACTTTGAGGCACTCAACTTGCCGAAGGATCACCCCGCCAGGGATATGCAGGATACTTTCTTTATCAATCCAGAGGTGTTGTTACGTACCCACACCTCACCGGTACAGGTAAGAACCATGGAAAAAACCGTACCACAGGTGCCGGTGAAAATCATCTGCCCTGGCCGGGTTTATCGCCGGGATGACGATGCCACCCATTCCCCTATGTTTCATCAGGTAGAGGGTTTGGTGGTGGATCAACATATTACCTTTGCCGACTTAAAGGGCGTACTGGCCACCTTTGCCCGGCAGATGTTTGGCCCGGATACCCGCACTCGTCTGCGCCCCAGTTATTTTCCCTTTACGGAGCCCAGTGCCGAAGTGGATATTTCCTGTATGATGTGCAAGGGTAGTGGCTGTCGGGTATGCAAAGGCAGTGGCTGGCTGGAGATTTTGGGGTCCGGCATGGTACACCCCCGGGTGCTGGAAATGTCCGGTTATAACCCAGAGGAAGTAACAGGTTTTGCCTTTGGCATGGGAATTGAGCGGATTGCTATGCTGAAATATGGGATAGATGACCTTCGCTTATTATTTGATAACGATTTACGATTCCTGGCTCAATTTTAGTCCATTTCAGGAGGTTTATAGAACCATGCACGTTTCCTATCAATGGCTTAAAGATTATGTAGAGATTGACATAGACCCCCAAGAGTTAGCCCACAGACTAACCCTGGCTGGCTTGGCTGTGGATGTGGTGGAGGACTTAGGGGCAGACATTGAGAAAGTCGTCACGGGACGTATTCTCAAAATTGAAGGACACCCCAATGCCGACAAATTAGTGGTATGCACGGTGGATGTGGGGCAGGAAGAAACCCTGCAAATTGTCACCGGAGCAACCAACGTAAAAGAGGGTCATGTGGTGCCAGTGGCCCTGGAAGGGGCCAAATTGGCCGGGGGTCTGCAGATTAAACGCTCCAAGCTACGCGGTGTGGAATCCCGGGGTATGCTGTGCTCCGGCCAGGAATTAGGTATGGAGAGCAAACTGCTGACAGCAGACATGGCACAGGGTATTTTGATCCTGCCCGAGGCTGTGGCCATTGGCCTGGATGCCAAAGAGGTACTGGGTTTAAACGACTCGGTGCTGGAATTGGATCTCACCCCCAATCGGGGCGATGCCCTGAATATGATTGGTGTGGCTCGGGATGTGGCAGCGATCCTCAAGCAGGAATTAAAAATTCCTGTACCTGAGTTTACCGAAGGAGAGGAAAAGGTAGCAGATCTGGCTAAGGTGGATATTTTGGACCCGGAACTTTGTCGGCGTTATGTGGCTCGGCTGGTTAAAGGGATTAAAATAGGACCCTCTCCGATCTGGCTGCAAAACCGTCTGCGGGCAGCAGGTGTTCGCCCCATCAGCAACATTGTAGATGTGACCAACTATGTGATGCTGGAATTGGGTCAACCCCTTCATGCCTTTGATTACGATAAATTGGCCAATCATCAGATTATTGTTCGTCGAGCCAAGGAGGATGAGAAGCTCGTTTCCTTGGATAACGTGGAGCGTACCCTAAGTCCCGATATGCTGGCCATTACCGATGCAGCAGGCCCGGTGGCTGTGGCCGGTGTCATGGGGGGCTTGGATAGTGAAGTAACGGATAACACGGTGAATGTACTCATAGAGGCGGCTTATTTTCATCCCATTAATGTGCGCCGTACCTCAAAAGCCCTAGGCTTACGTTCTGAATCCTCCATGCGCTTTGAGAAGGGGATCGATATTAATGGTTGCCTCAGGGCAGCGAACCGGGCGGCTGAGTTAATGCAGCAATTGGCTGGTGGTACTGTGGTTGCCGGAGTTATCGATAATTTTCCGAGCCCTATTACCGAAAAAACCATTCAGTTGCGTCCAACTCGCGTCAATTGGGTGCTGGGGGTAGAAATCCCACGGCAAGACATGTTAGAAATAATGCAACGTCTACAGTTTCGAGTACAGGAACAGGGCGAAGATCTGTTGGTCACGGTTCCCACCTTCCGACCGGATATTACCGGAGAGTGGGATTTAGTGGAAGAGGTGGCGAGGCTCTATGGCATTAACCGGATTCCGGAGACCTTACCGACAGGGAATTCTACCCAGGGTGCCCGTACTGCAGAGCAACAATTAAATTGGCAGATGCGGGAAGTGATGACTGGCTGTGGCTTCTACGAAGTGGTTACCTACAGCTTTGTACATCCCCGTGTCTTTGACTTAATGAATCTGCCGGCAGATAGTAAGTTCCGTAATGTTGTCAGACTGCAGAATCCTCTTAGCGAAGAACAATCTGTCATGCGTACTGTGCTGGTTCCCAGCTTGCTGGAAATCTTACAGCGTAACTTGAATCGCCGGGTACAGAATGGAGCTATTTTTGAGATTGCCCGGGTATTTTACCCCGTAGAGGGTCAGCCGCTGCCGGAGGAAGTACCTGTCTTGGCCGCTGTGGCCATTGGCAGCACCCCCAAGACCTGGAACCAGCCTGCTCGCCCGATGGATTTCTTCTATATCAAGGGAGTGACAGAGCAACTATTGGAATCTCTGGGCGTAATTGATGCAACCTTTAGCCGGCATCAGGATCCCAGCTTCCACCCCGGACGCTGTGCTAAGATTGAAGTAAATGGGGAACTCTTGGGTGTGGTGGGAGAATTGCATCCCAACGTTAATGAGAACTACGATCTGCCAGGTCGTGCTGTGGCTATGAAACTGGATTTAAAAGTATTGCAGGCCACCCAGCGCCCGGTTAAACAATACCAGGGATTGACCAAATTCCCTGTTGTGGAACGAGACCTAGCCGTACTGGTAAAGCAGGAAGTAGCAGCTTCTGAAATGCTGGCTATCATTGCCAAGGCCGGGGGTGATTTGTTAAAAATCACGGATATTTTTGACGTGTATCAAGGTACCCAGGTGCCCGAAGGCTTTAAAAGTGTAGCTTTCTCCATGAAATTTCAAGCGTCGGACAGAACCCTGACCGATGAAGAAATAAACGATAAAATGCAGCGCATCATCAAGTCTCTTACCGCCCAGACAGGAGCGGAGTTAAGAAAATAGCTATCATAAAGACCCTAGGCCAAGAGGCTTAGGGTCTTTTGGGGTGGCTTTTGAGTAGATGTAATTTCCATTAAGGCAATTGAATTTCCTTTTATTTCTGGAAAGGAGAAATGATAATGAAATATACGAATCCTGTTTATCGTCCTCCATTTGAAGCAGATTCATTATTATTGCAAGTTACCGTGGGATGTAGCCATAATCAATGTAGCTTTTGTACCATGTATCAAGATGTTCCTTTTCAGACCGAATCAATGGAACAAATCGAGAAAGATCTGGTAGAAGCAAGAAAAACGTATCCTAAAGTAAGCCGGATATTTTTAGTAAATGCAGATCCCTTCGTCCTGAGTGCAAATAAATTAAAATTAATAGCAACTAAAATTAATGAAATCCTACCTGAAGTTGAAACGATAGCGATGTATGCTTCCATAAAAAACATAATCCATAAAACCGATGAAGAACTAAAGGAATTAAGAGCTTTAAAGATTAACGAGCTGAATATTGGTCTAGAATCTGCTATGCCGGAAGTCGTTAAGCATTTCAATAAGGGCTTTACCATTGAGGAAGCAAAGGTACAATTAAATCGCTTAACCAATGCGGGCATAGACTTTAGCCTTAATATTATAATCGGAGCAGCCGGAAGGGAAAAAAGTTATGACAATGCCCTAGCAAATAGCAAATTTCTCAATGAAATTAAGCCATATCTTATATTTGTCGCTACTTTACACATGGATGACGGCAGTCCGCTTAAAGAAGAATTAAAAAAGGGTATTTTTAAAGAAAACACCTTGCGTCAAAATGTCGAAGAAGAAATTCTAATGCTCAGTGAACTTGATTTAAAGGGTACCTATTTCTATGGCCGTCATGTATCAAATATAATTCCGGTTTACGGGATGCTACCAGAAAAGAAAGAGGAAATGCTTACGACTTTAAAAAATGGTTTACATTCGATTAAGGCTGAGTATTTAGATGCTCATCTAAAAAAAGGCTCTGAAGGGAATATCCTTGCCAAACTTCGATAGGTATTAGCCAAAATACAATCCCACTAGCTGAGTTATATCGGCTGGTAAGGGTGATTCAAACATCATGGCTTGACCTGTTCGGGGATGAAAGAAACTTAATCGACTGGCATGTAAACAGTGCCGACCGATTCTTTTTGTTGAACCTCCGTAAAGCTCATCTCCCACTAAGGGATGTCCTAGGTGGGACAAGTGAACCCTAATTTGGTGGGTTCTACCTGTTTCGGGGTTTAGCCGGAGCAAAGTACAGTCCCTGAAGTAATCTAAAACTTCAAAACAGGTAACGGCCCGCTGACCATTGGCAGCCACCTGACGTTTGGTGGTTTGCCCGTCACATTTAACAAGAGGCAGATCCACACGAGCTATCCGAGAGGCTACTTTCCCCTGTACCAAGGCCAGATAGGAGCGAGATAACAGATGCTGTTGTTTTTGTAAAAAAAGTTTTTGTGCACTAAAGCTATTTTTGGCTATCAGCACCAGGCCGGAGGTATTGCGATCGATTCGGTTAACAGCATGAAAACTGGCCTGCGCATTATTTTTTAACCAATGATCCATCAGACCGTTGGCCAGGGTACCGGTGGGGTGGGCCTTGGTGGGGTGAACACAAATACCCGGCTGTTTGTTGACAATAACGATATCCCTATCTTCATAGATGATTTTTAAGGGTACTGGTTCGGGCGGCAGGTACGGGTTTTCTGTCGGGGCAGGGTAAACCAGGATAATTTCATCACCCGTAGACACTACCTGACGCCAAGTAACAGCCTGGCCGTTGCAGAGAATCTTGCCGTTGTTGCGGAGTTTTTTGAGGGCTCTCTCTGAAATATCCTTCGCTTTAAGAAAGTCTTTAATGAAGATACCTGTTTCGAAGGTTGTTACCTGGAAAACGACTCGATTGTTACTGTTTATAGTCAAAGAGAAGAACCTCCTACGGACTGGCATTAGGCTTTGTAGGTTTTTATTATAAACCCATATTGTCCATTTTTCATAGATTTTTCTCTAATCCCCAGGTAAATCGCACCGACATGAAGGATTTTGCCAAATTATAGCGAATAGCAAACTGCAAAGGGTTTTAGGGGGGGCGACAATGTCCGAGCAGCCAAATAGGGTGGAGGTCGAAATTTTTGGTGAATACTTCACCTTAAGAGGCCACGAATCCCCAGAATATATGCGCATGGTAGCACAAATGGTCAATAAGAAGATGCAGGAAATAACACAGAGAAATCCAAAACTATCCATCAACAATGTGGCTGTTTTAACAGCGGTGAATCTGGTGGATGAGCTCCTTAAATTGAAGGAGCAGTATGATAACCTGTTGCAAATGATGGATCCGGACAATGTAGATTCCAGTAACTCATGAGCAAAATCATGGGTTTTATTTTTGGGCTAATCTCCCAATGATTGGGTCACAATAAGGGTGAATACAGAAATGGAGCGTTGTTAATGCAGAATATAGAAATGGCTTGGATTTTCACCGAATTGTCTGATCTGCTGGAGATTAAAGGAGAAGATTTCTTTAAAATACGGGCTTACCGTCGAGCGGCCGAAGTGTTAGCTAATCTTGAGGTTCCGGTCGCAGAGCTTTGTCGACGGCGGATATTGTCTTCCGTCCCCGGAGTGGGTAAAGCTATTGAGGCAAAGATTAAAGAACTTGTAGATACTGGTCAATTGTCCAAGCACCAAGAACTGCTGAAGGAAATTCCACCAGGAGTACTAACCATTAAGCAATTACCCGGCCTTGGGCCAAACCGTGCTAGGGTATTGTTTCAAGAACTGGATATCACAAGCTTGGATGAATTGGAACAAGCGGCAAAGGAACGCAAGGTACGCAATCTGAAGGGCTTTAGTGCGAAACTGGAGTGGGATATTCTGAACGGCATTGAGATGGTGCGTAACCGCCAAGGAAGAACCCGGCTTTCCGTAGCGCGGGAATTGGCAACAGAACTATTGGCTATATTCCGGTTGTTGCCAGGGGTGCGGCAAGTGGACGTGGCGGGCAGTACGCGACGCTGGAGAGAAACGGTAGAAGATTTAGATTTGGTAGCAGCTGCCGAGGAGCCGACAGTGATGTTAGACGCTTTAGCGACTCACCCTAGGGTAAAGGACGTAATCGAAAGGCAAAGTAATCGTATCCGAGTATATACCTGGTGGGGGTTGGCAGTGGACTTACAGGTGGTGCCACCCGAGGAATATATCTCTACCTTGCACCGCAATACTGGCTGCAAGGAGCATTATGCTCGATTACAGGATGTTGCCCAAGGGAAAGGACTAAACCTTACTCATCACGGCATTAGAAATGCGGTTGGTGAAATACTACCTATCAAAGAAGAGGCAAAGCTCTACGAGGCCCTAGGGATGTCCTACATTCCTCCGGAATTGAGAGAAAACAGGGGCGAGGTAGAAGCTGCCCTGGCCGGTAGTCTGCCAAATTTAATTGAAGTGTCAGATATTAAGGGAGATTTGCATATACATACTACTTGGAGCGATTCTGCTATGGAACTGACAGACGTGGTCAAACACTGTCGGCAAAAGGGTTACAGCTATGCCGCCATCACAGATCACTCTCGTTCCTTAAAGATCGCCAATGGCTTAGAACTGAGCCGCCTACAAGAACAGCACCAAATCATTCGAGAAATGAACAAAGAGTTCAAGGATTTCACCCTGCTCACCGGTGTGGAAATGGATATTCTACCCAACGGGGATTTAGACTACCCCGATGAAATACTGGAGCAAATGGATGTGGTCATTGCTTCGGTCCATACCGCCTTTAAGCAAAGTAAAAAGGAGATAACCCATCGTATCACCAAGGCCATGGAAAATGAGCATGTGGATATCATTGCCCACCTGACGGGCCGTATTCTGGGACGTAGAGAACCTTATGCTGTGGACGTGGAAGCTTTAATTGAAACCGCTGCTAAAACAGGTACCATTTTGGAAATTAACTCTTCCCCGGATCGCCTGGATATTAACGAAGTCTATACCCGCTTGGCTAGGGACACCGGAGTTAAAATTAGCATTAATACCGATGCCCATGATACCAGACGTTTGGATGAAATGATCTACGGGGTGGCAGTGGCTCGGCGAGCCTGGCTGGAACCACAGGATGTGGTAAATACCCTGGAACTTGATGAACTGCGCGAGGTGTTGCGTTGATGTTAAAGCCGTTGCCTGTAGAGTTTTATGCCAGAGACACCACCCAGGTGGCGCAAGACCTGCTCGGTACCCTACTGGTGCATAATACTCCGGAGGGCCTGGCCTTTGGCAAAATTGTGGAAACCGAGGCTTACCTACAGGGAGATCCCGCCTGTCATGCTGCCAGGGGAATGACACCGCGCAACAGTGTGATGTTCGGGCCACCGGGGCGGGTTTATGTGTATTTTATCTACGGTATGCATTATTGCTTTAATGTTGTCACCGCTCCCGCAGGGGTAGGAGAAGCAGTGCTGATTCGAGCGGTGGAACCCCTTGAGGGACTGGAGCTAATGCGCCAGCGCCGAGGCAGAGAGCGGCTGCATGAATTATGTGCGGGCCCGGCCCGGTTGGTGCAAGCCCTGGGCATCACCAAAGAGCACAACAAAGCCGACCTGACCACTGGGCCGCTGTTTATTGCACCCGCCCAGGAGCCGCCACCGGAAATCTTTATTACCACCAGGATTGGTGTTAAAGAAGGTGCAGAACTGCCGTTGCGGTTTTATATTCAGGGAAATAAATTTATCTCTAAGAAGTAAATAACGAAAGGGGATTAATAATGATGAAATTACAGCAAATATATGATCTTATTGTAAAAATGGGTATTGAACATGATCCCAGGGGCCTGGAAGCGGTTCAAAAACAGTTGGCTAAAGAGAAAAAGAAGATTGAGGATTTAAAGGAAGAGGAAAAGAAAGAAGTGGACCTTGATCGCCACTTTAACCCCTACAGTGATACCAGGGTGCTTTACGGCGACTTAGATCGCGAGGTTAAGAGAATTCTCGTGGGGATCGATATGGAAATTGGGGAAGTCGTGTTGGCGGATCGACTGAGCGAGAAGGGGCAGCCAATTGATTTAATTATGGCTCACCACCCCGAAGGTAAAGCCACCGCGGGACTCTATGATGTTATGCACCTGCAGGAAGATTTACTGTACCAACTGGGTGTACCTATTAACGTGGCCGAGGGAATTATGGCTTCCCGCATTGGCGAAGTACGTCGGGGACTGATGCCGTTAAACCATAATCGGGCGGTGGATGCTGCCAAACTGCTGGATATTTCCTTTATGTGCTGCCATACGCCCGCGGATAATATGGTAACTGAATATGTGCAAAAGAAAATAGATGAAAGTAACGCCGATACCCTGGGGGATATCGTCAAGGTACTAAAAGAGATTCCCGAATATGCCGAGGCTGTCAAAACCGGCGCAGGTCCCACCATTGTGGTAGGTGCCAAGGATCGCCGGGCAGGTAAAGTATTTGTCGATATGACCGGTGGTACCAGCGGTTCCCTAGACGCCTATGCCAAGCTGGCTGTAGCCGGAGTCGGCACTTTGGTAGTTATGCATATCAGCGAAAATCATCGCAAAGAAGCAGAGAAGCACCATGTGAATGTGATTATAGCCGGCCATATGGCCAGTGACTCCTTGGGCATGAACTTACTATTAGACGAAATTGCCAAGCAAGGTGTAGAAATCCTCGCTTGCTCCGGCCTAACCAGAATCCAAAGATAACGACGTTTGTTATACTAATCCGCATTTAATTAGTTCCCCTAAAGCGGATTAGTAGATACTATTTTCCGCTGATTGGAGGTACCCCCCATGACCCAAAGACCCGAGTTGCTGGCGCCGGCAGGTAGCTGGGAAGCCCTGGTGGCAGCGGTGCAAAATGGCGCCGATGCCGTTTACCTGGGTGGTAAGCTGTTCAATGCCAGGCAGTCAGCCAGTAACTTTGATAATCAACAGCTAGCAAGGGCAGTGGAATACGCCCATATCCGCGGGGTCAAAATCTATGTCACCGTCAATATTTTAGTAGCGAATCATGAGCTGGAGGAAGCCCTGGGCTTCCTCCACTTCCTGCATAATGTTGGAGTGGATGCTGCGATCCTTCAAGACTTAGGTTTGGCTAAGCTGGCCAAGGAAACCATTCCTGAACTAACCATTCACTCCAGCACCCAAATGACTGTCCACAATACCGCTGGGGTACAGTTAATGCAGCAGTCTGGTTTCGACCGTATCGTCTTGGCCAGAGAGATGGAGCTAGAGGAAATTGCCGCCATTAAAAGGGAGACTGGAGCAGATTTAGAAGCCTTTATTCATGGGGCGCTTTGTGTCTGCTACTCCGGTCAATGCCTGATGTCCAGTATGATCGGCGGCCGTAGTGGTAATCGGGGTAAGTGTGCCCAACCCTGTCGCTTGCAGTACCAGTTGGTGGACGAGCGGGGGCGTAACCTGGCAGACCCCGCCCAGGTAGGCGAGTATTTATTAAGCCCCCGGGATATTAACACCAGTGCTCAGATTCCCCAGCTTATGGCAGCGGGGATTAATTCCTTCAAAATTGAGGGTCGCATGAAGCGGCCGGAATATGTGGCTACAGTGATCCGGACCTATCGAAATTTAATTGACCGAGCTTTGGCAGACAGCGAAGGTTTCTTTGTGCAGGAGAATGAAGCCCGTGAACTAGCTCAAATTTTTAACAGAGATTTCAGCCCGGGCTATTTTCTTGGTAACCCCGGTAAAGATTTGATGAGTTATAAACGGCCCAATAACCGCGGCCTGCGACTGGGACGCGTCAAGGGCTTTAACGCTAAGCATAAAACCTTGGAAATCCTGCTGGAGGAACCCCTGCGGCTGGGAGATGGTATCGAAGTATGGGTTAGCGAAGGTGGTCGCACAGGCATTGAAGTTAGCAGTATGCTGGTATACGGCAAACCCGCTGAATCTGCCGAGGCCGGTACACTGGTTGGCTTAGCCATCCCAGGCAAAATCCGACCCGGTGACCGAGTTTTTAAAACCCACGATGCTGAGTTAATGGAACGAGCCAGAGAAACCTTTACTTCCAGCCGGGAAACTAAAAAAATTCCCCTGGAATTTTTCGTCAGGGCTAAAATCGACGAACCCATGTATATGAGAGTTACCGATGATAGCGGCTTAACTGCGGAAGGTCACAGCGAAGAGTTGGGGCAGGAAGCCGTGAAACGACCCTTAACCGGGGAGTTCTTGCAGGACCAACTGAACCGATTAGGAAATACGCCCTTTGCCCTGGGAGAATTGCAAGTTGATTTACAAGGTAATGTAATCCTGCCGATGCGGGAAATTAACGAACTGCGTCGCAGCGTGTTGGCTGATTTGGAACAAAAAAGGGCAAGACGCCAGCGGCGTTCTGGTGTGGCGGAGCATATTTTTCGGGAGCGCCTGCAGTATTCCGTAAGGGAACTTGCCACGATGACCGGACCGAAACAAACTCAGCCTACGTTGGCTGTCAATGTAACCGATCTTACTTCTTTGGAGGCAGCGGTCAGCTACGGTGCTGATATCGTTTATTTTGGCGGCGAAAGTTACCGTTCCAAAGGAATTATCAAACAGAAGGAACTGGAGGCAGGGCTGGAGTTTTGCCAGAAAAACGGTGTAGCTTTGGTGCTGAACTCACCGAGAATCCTCCATGATCAGGAACTAAAGGCCTTTACCTCCCTATTGGAGGGAATCAAAGAACTACCCTTGGACGGAATTTTGGTGGGAAATCTGGGGCTGCTTAAGCTGCTTAAAGAGTACAGCGATAAACCGGTGATTGGCGATTTTACGCTCAATGTTTTTAATTCCACCACCCTGCATTATTTAAAAGAGCAGGGAGTGGAGCGGGCGGTTTTATCCCCGGAATTAACCATGCGACAAATTCAGGAGCTAGCGGGCACCAGACCGATGCCTTTGGAAGCTATTGTGCAGGGGGCACTACCCCTGATGAACACCAAATATTGTCCGGTGGGCAGTATTCTGGGGGGATTAAGCACCGGGAAAAGATGTTCCGGGCCTTGTCATAACAAAACCTGTGGTCTCAAGGACCGGATGGGTTTGGTATTCCCCCTGGAGGTGGATCAGTATTGCCGCATGCACTTGTTTAATGCCAAAGAACTTTGCGTCATTGAAGATGTGCCGACCCTGCTGGAAGCCGGCATCTCGGTGCTGCGCATCGAAGCCAAAAATAACGATCATGGTTACGTAGCCAAAACCGTTAATCATTACCATAAAGCCATCAACCGCTACCAGCACGGGATCCGGGACGAACGGAAAGATAAAGAGGCCAAAGAAGATTTGGCCGGAATTAGCACCGCAGGCATTACCAAAGGACATTATTACCGGGGAGTCCTATAAGGAGCTAGGATATGGAACGTACCTTAAAACGTTTGGAATTTGATAAAGTATTAGAACGGGTGGCAGCCTTGGCAGAGTCCCCATTAGGGCAGCAAAGGGTTTTGGAACTGGTACCCAGCACCGACCCATTGCAAATTAAACGCTGGCAGGCCGAAACCACCGAAGGCAGGGAACTGCTGCGCTTGGAACCACTGGCGGAGTTAACCGGATGGCATGATATCAAGGGAACCCTCAAGAGGGCAGCCCGCTATGCTGTGCTCTCAGCGGAGGAACTTTTCGCTGTGGGAGAAACCCTGGCAGCTTCCCGCCAGGTAAAGAAGTTTTTTAGTGAAAAGAACGATCGTTACCCGTTAATGGCCGAGCTTGCCGAGGCTTTAACCAATCAAGCGCAGTTGGAAAAAAACATTCTTCAGGCCATTTTGCCCGGTGGCGAAATTGCTGATGATGCCTCCCCGGAACTGCAGCAGATTCGTCGGGGGATCAGTCGCTCCCAAAACCGCATCCGGGAACGCATGGAAAGTATTATCCGTTCCAGCGATAACCAAAAATATTTACAAGAGTCCATTATTACCATTCGTAATGACCGGTATGTAGTACCGGTAAAACAGGAACACCGCAATCAAATTTCCGGCATTGTCCACGACCAATCGGCCAGTGGAGCCACTCTGTTTATTGAGCCCATGCCGGTGGTGGAAGCCAACAACGAAGTACGGCAGTTGATGGCCAGGGAAAAACAGGAGATTCTACGGATTCTGGCGGAACTATCCAGCGGTGTCAGCGCAGTGGCCGAAGAAATTGCCACCGCCTTGGAGGCACTGGGCGAATTGGATTTTATTATGGCCCGAGCCCGCTATAGTCTAAAGAGTAATGCCTGGAGCCCCATAATTATTGAAGGGGCCAAAGTAGATATCAAAAAAGGCCGTCACCCACTACTTCCCGGTGATGCAGTGCCTGCCACCATTTCCTTGGGTAAGAATTTTCAAACCCTGGTGATTACCGGGCCGAACACCGGGGGGAAAACCGTAACCCTGAAAACTGTGGGACTTTTTGCTCTGATGACCCAAGCCGGTCTGCATCTGCCGGCTGAGGCAGGTACGGAAATGGGTGTTTTTCGGCAGGTTTTTGCGGACATTGGTGATGAACAAAGCATTGAGCAATCCCTCAGTACCTTTTCCTCCCATATGACCAATATTGTGAGGATTCTTGATCAAGTGGGTGAAGGATCTTTGGTGCTGATGGACGAGTTAGGTGCGGGCACCGATCCCACCGAAGGGGCTGCCCTGGCCCGGGCTATTTTGGAGAAACTGTATAGCCGGGGGGCTTGCACTATCGCCACCACCCACTACAGTGAATTAAAGAACTATGCTTATACCACCCCCGGTGTGGAGAATGCCAGTGTGGAGTTCGATGTGGAAACGCTGCGCCCAACCTACCGCTTGCTCATTGGGCGACCCGGTCGTAGTAATGCCTTTGAGATATCCTTACGACTGGGCTTAACCCCGGATATCATCGATAAAGCCCGAAACTTCCTGACCACCGAACAGGTACAGGTAGCAGATTTAATCAACAAGCTGGAACAAACCCAGCAGGCAGCGGATAAAGATCGAGAAGAAGCGGCAGCTTTGCGCCGAGACAGTGAGAAGCTGCAGGAAAGATACCGGAAACTAGAAGAGGAATTGAGGGCCAAGCGAGAGAGCATCTTGGCTAAGGCCCAGGAAGAAGCCAGTAAGCTGGTACGACAATCCCGCCTGGATGCCGAGGAGGCTGTCAAGGAGTTACGAACCAAGCTGGCTGAGGAAAGCGGCAAGAACCGGGAGGAAGCCATTCATCAGGCTCGTAACAAACTGCAACAGGTTACTTCAAAGGTTGCAGCCAAAGTGCCGGAACGGACAGGTACTGGGGATATACCTCGGCAGGTAAAACCCGGCGAAGAGGTGTTCCTGCCGAAATACAACCAGAAGGCCTATGTGGTTAGTGTCTCCGGCAGCAATGTGCAGGTGCAGGTGGGCATTATGAAGCTAACGGTGCCCTTGAAGGAACTTCGCATTGTAAAAGAAACCCGAGTTACCACCGGGGAGAGTAAAGTAGGCAAGGTCCTGATGGATAAAGCCCAGAGCATCAGTACCAGTTTAGACCTTAGGGGAATGACTGGTGATGAAGCACTGCTGGAGATTGAAAAATATTTGGACGATGCTTTTTTGGCTGGCCTTAGCAGTGTCATTCTAATCCATGGTAAAGGTACCGGGGCACTCAGGGCGGCAGTGCAGCGAGACTTGAAAAATCATCCCCGGGTAAAATCCTTCCGCTTGGGAGAGACGGGGGAAGGCGGTACCGGAGCTACGGTGGTTGATTTGAAATAAAGCCGATATCAAAGGCAGGGTGTTGTCAGACAAATCGACAGCACCCTGCTTATTTTATTTTATGTATTTTTGCCGTAATAAAAATGTAAGGTTTCCCATGGCTGATGGTAATTGACAGATGGTATTGGGTGGAGTATATTTAATGTATACCAAAAAGGTATACATTAAATATTTCTTACAAAAAGGGTACTAAACCATAAACTTACTTTTATTCTGGAAATGAACGTGATACTTTAGAGACTAAAGGACAAGTTGAAAGGAGGCAAGTTGCGCATGGTTACTTTTAGAAAAACTTGGCTTACGCCATACTCTAAAGGACATGAGAGTCTTTAGAGGTAGGCGGAAGACTTAGTTTTTCTTATACTTTTTCAGAAAGTGTAAAAAAGCAGCGAAGCTTGAGAACTTATTTTATGAACTGATTAACCATTGAGGGGGGAAACCCATGAGTGAACTACTACTGGCCAGATGGCAGTTTGGTGTTACTTCGCTCTATCACTTTATCTTTGTTCCACTTACCTTAGGATTATCCGTTTTGGTAGCCATCATGGAAACCATGTATGTGCGGACAGGGAACGAAACCTATAAAAAGATGACCCAATTCTTTGGCAAACTGTTTCTCATTAACTTTGCCATGGGTGTGGTTACCGGTATTGTCCAAGAATTTCACTTTGGGATGAACTGGTCGGAGTATTCTCGTTTTGTGGGCGATATTTTCGGTGCTCCTTTGGCCATTGAAGCGTTGTTGGCTTTCTTCCTGGAGTCTACCTTTCTGGGGATTTGGGTCTTTGGCTGGGATAAATTGCCGAAGAAAGTGCACGCTTTGAGTATTTGGATGGTAGCCATTGGCAGTAATTTATCGGCCCTGTGGATTTTAATTGCTAACTCTTTTATGCAGAATCCGCTGGGTTATGTCCTGCGCAACGGCCGTGCGGAAATGACTGATTTCTTTGCTCTGATTACCAATCCCCATGTATTTTATCAATTCCCCCACACCGTATTAGGTGGTTTTTGTACCGGTGCTTTTTTTGTCCTGGGTATCAGTGCTTATCATTTATTACGCAAAAATCAAGTGGACTTATTCCGACGCTCCTTTAACATCGCCTTGGTATTTGGTTTTATCAGTGTTCTGTTGGTAACCACCGTTGGTCACACCCAGGGGCAGTACCTGGTAAAAACGCAGCCGATGAAAATGGCTGCGGCAGAGGCTCATTGGGAAACTGCCGATCCCGCACCTTTTAACGTGCTGGCAGTGGTGGATGAGGCAAACCAGAAGAACTCCTTTGAAATCTCCGTTCCCGGAGTACTGAGCTTCATGTCCTATAATAGCTTTAGTGGTGAGGTAAAAGGTTTACGGGATCTACAGATTGAAGCCGAGGCTCAGTATGGCCCGGGGAACTATATTCCGCCGGTAACTTCGATTTTCTGGAGCTTCCGCATTATGGTGGCAGCCGGTAGCTGGATGGTACTGATTACCCTGCTAACCTTATATCTGTGGAAAACCGGTAAGCTGGAAAGGACACCCCTGGTGCTCAAGGCCCTGCTTTGGAGTATTCCGGTTCCCTATCTGGCCAATTTCACAGGCTGGTATATGGCCGAGGTAGGTCGCCAGCCCTGGATGGTCTACGGGCTACAAAAGGTGGAGCATGCCGTATCCCCTGCCGTATCTACGGGAGAAATTCTGACCACCCTGATTGGTTTTACCGTAATTTATGGCTTGCTGGCTGTAGCTGATTTCTACCTGCTGGTAAAATTTATTAAACAAGGACCGGATGAATCGGTACCTGTGGGTGCTCAGAAATCTTCCCCGAAGGAGGCGTCTTTATGGACTTAAACATCCTCTGGTTTATTCTCGTAGCAGTCCTGTTCATTGGCTTTTTCTTTCTCGAAGGGTTCGATTTTGGCGTGGGTATGTTATTGCCCTTCCTTGGTAAAAACGATAACGAACGACGGGTCATTATCAATAGTATTGGCCCGGTGTGGGATGGTAATGAAGTTTGGCTGATAACTGCCGGCGGTGCATTGTTTGCCGCCTTTCCCAACTGGTATGCTACGCTGTTCAGTGGTTTTTACCTGGCCTTGTTCGTGATCTTGGTTGGTTTGATCGTCCGTGGCGTAGCCTTTGAGTTTCGTAGCAGCGACCGTAATCCCGCTTGGCGTAATCTTTGGGATTGGATGATCTTTATCGGAAGTTTTCTCTCTGCCTTGCTCTGGGGTGTGGCGGTCACCAATCTGCTGCAGGGAGTACCCATTGATGCCAACATGCAATATGTAGGCGGCTTCTGGAATTTGCTGAGTCCCTATACCTTGGTGGGCGGCTTGACCACCTTGCTGGTCTTTACTTTGCATGGGGCCTTGTTCCTCACCCTAAAGACCGAAGGTGTCATAGTAGAGCGTGCCCGTCGAGTGGCAACCAGAGTGGGTCTTCTGACCATTCCAGTGGTGCTGGTACTGGCACTTTTAACCTACACTAATACCGATTTGTTTGCCAAAGCCGGTGCTGCGGTAGTCTTTGTGGGCTCCGCTCTCTTTCTGGTGTTAGCTTGGTTGCTGCTTAAGAGCGGTCGCAATGGTTGGGCTTTCATTGCCAACGGATTAACCATTGTCTTCTTTACTGTGGCCATGTTCTGGGGGTTATTCCCCCGGGTGATGGTTTCCAATCTAAATCCCGACTGGAGTCTAACCATTTATAATGCTTCTTCCAGTCCGTACACCTTAAAGGTCATGACCGTGGTAGCTCTCACTATGGTTCCCATTGTCCTGCTATACCAAGCCTGGACCTACTGGGTGTTCCGTCACCGGGTAACGGATAAACATCTCCATTATTAGAAAGCACCCTCAATACTCAGTTTGCCTGCGCAGACTTATCAACAAAGGAAAAATTAGGTATAATAGGGAAAGAGCTAAGCGGGGCAAGTACTAACTTTGCCCCGTTTGTTATGTACTATGGGGGAAACTTCAATGATTGATAAGCGACTCATGGGGGAAGCCAAGAAGGTTCGCCTGTATTTGGCACTGACAATTAGTTTGGGACTCTGTACCGGGCTGCTGATTGTTTTGCAAGCGACAACCCTGGCCAGTGTCATCAATGCGGTTTTTTTAAACCAGCAAACCCTTGTTCAGGTCTGGAACGGGTTGTTGCTTTTAGTAGGTGTGATCCTTCTCCGGGCAGTAGTAAGCTGGCTTACCGAGGTAATAGCCCAGCGAGCCGCTGCTCAAATTAAGGGTGCCTTACGGATGCAACTGCTCCAGCACTTACTGTCACTGGGCCCAGTCCATGCCCGGGGAGAACGTACGGGTGAGCTGGTAAATCTGATGACCGAGGGTGTAGAAGCCCTGGAGGATTATTTTGCCCGTTATTTGCCTCAAGTGGCTTTAGCTGCTCTTATTCCGTTGCTCATCCTGTTCTTTGTGTTGCCGATTGATCTAACCTCCGGCATCATCCTTCTTTTTACCGCTCCTTTAATCCCCTTCTTTATGATTCTCATTGGTAAATGGGCAGATCACCTGACGAAAAAACAGTGGGATATCATGAGCCGGATGAGTGCCCATTTCTTAGATGTGCTACAGGGCCTAACTACCTTAAAAATCTTTGGACGCAGCAAAGACCAAGTTCGCGTAATTGCCAGGATTAGTGATGATTTTCGCAAAACGACCCTAGGGGTACTGCGAGTCGCTTTTTTATCGGCCTTGGTACTGGAACTGCTCTCCACGATCAGTACTGCTCTGGTGGCAGTGGCCCTGGGATTACGTTTGGTCTACGATCGAATTCCCTTTCAAGAGGCTTTTTTTCTCTTGCTACTGGCACCGGAGTTTTATTTACCCCTGAGAAATTTAGGCAGCCAGTTTCATGCCGCGATGGCCGGGGTGAATGCAGCCAATCGCATTTTTGAAGTGTTAGGGCAGCCTTTGCCAGTCCCTCACCCGACAACATATGGTGGTAATGTAGGGACGACCTGTGGTCGTCCGGGTCATATTTCCCTGCAAAATGTCAATTTTACCTATGTCGGTACAGATCAACCGGTCTTACAGGGGTGTTCCTTTGAACTGCTACCAGGGCAGGTGGTGGCGCTGGTGGGCCCCAGTGGTGCTGGCAAAACCACCATTGCCCAGTTATTATTACGCTTTCTTGAACCCAGCGGGGGAGGCATGGCTGTGAATGGTATCCCCCTCCAGCAATTAGATGCTGATGAGTGGCGCAGCCAAGTGGCTTTTTTGCCCCAGAACCCTTATCTTTTTTACGGTACAGTGGCGGAAAATATTGGGATGGGCAGGCCGGGGGCTACGCTGGCAGAAATAGCAGCAGCAGCCAAGTTGGCCGGTGCCGACCAGTTTATCAATGAATTACCCCAGGGTTACCAAACACCGGTGGGAGAAGGGGGGACCCGTCTAAGCGGCGGGCAGGCCCAACGCGTAGCCATTGCCCGGGCTTTTTTAAAGGATGCCCCCCTGATAATTCTTGATGAAGCTACCACTGGTTTGGATCCTGCCACTGAAGAACTGGTTCAGGAGGCACTGAGTCGTTTACTGCGGGGACGTACAGTTTTGCTTATTGCCCATCGTCTGTCCACCATCTATCAGGCCGACCACATCCTGGTACTGGATCAGGGACGGGTGGTTGAACAAGGGCGGCATGAACAATTGCTGGCAAGACAAGGGCTATATCACCGACTGGTGACGGCCTATCGAGGTGAATTGGCATGAGGGATTTTTTACGCCTGGTCAGATTTGTTAGCCCTTATTGGCAGCGCATGTTGTGGGCTGTGCTGTTGGGCTTTCTCACGGTGGGCAGCAATGTCGGTCTGCTGACAACCTCAGCGTATTTAATCTCTAAAGCAGCCCTGCACCCCTCTGTGGCAGAACTCATGGTGGCCATTGTCGGAGTGAGGTTCTTTGGTATTGCTCGGGCAGTCTTTCGTTATCTAGAGCGCTATTTCTCCCATGACGTAACCTTTCGCTTACTGAGCCAACTGCGGGTGTGGTTTTACCAAGCTCTGGAGCCACTGGCGCCAGCCCGCTTGCAAACGCAGCATAGTGGTGACCTATTAAGTCGTATTGTCTCTGATGTGGAGGTACTAAAAAATTTCTACCTACGGGTGTTAGCACCACCACTGGTAGCGGTGCTCATACTGATACTGATGATTACCTTTTATAGCCAATTTGCGGTTAAACTTACGTATCTGTACTTGTTTTTCTTTGTAGTTGCCGGGCTGATCCTACCTTTAGGAGTAAGACTATGGGGACGCGGCTTAGGTAGACAGATGGTAGCGCTGAGAGCACAAATGAACGCTAGGTTGGTGGATAGTATCCAGGGCATGACAGAAATTATCGCTTATGGGCAAAGACAAGCAATGCAAGAGAAGGTGAGCCAAATAAGTGGTAAATTGATTGACCTCCAGGGAAAAACAGCGATTTTGTCTGGCTTGGCCAATGCATTGCATGGTTTAACTATGCACTTGGCCCTGTGGTCAATCCTGGTTTTGTCGATACCCCTGGTGACAACCGGTGAAATCAAAGGCGTCTACTTGGCGGTACTGGCCTTGGGGGTACTTAGCAGTTTTGAAGCTGTGGGCAATTTACCGCTGACCTGGCACTATTTGGAGGAAAGCCTCGCAGCAGCCAAGCGATTGTTTAGCATTACCACCACCAAACCAACAGTCAGTGAGTTTGTGTTGCCGCAAAACGGTGGACGCGCACAGGTCGCCCCTACGAATATTGCTAGCAGCCCCCGTAGCTTTGAGCTTACGATAGAGGAACTAAGCTTTAGTTATGATCGGAATAAAACCTATGCCTTGCAGAATATCAACCTAGCCATCCCCCAGGGCGGGCGGGTGGCGGTGGTGGGAC
>CAMKDG010000030.1 GCA_946411205.1 uncultured Desulfotomaculum sp. | reverse complement strand
AAAAGATTGAGCTTCTTCGGCATGAATTAAGAAATATAGCAAGAAATAAACAGTTTGCGGACCCTGAAGTTATAGCTGCAAGTGAACGACTAGATAAAGTACTGGTTCAATATTATAAATTTAGGGACATGAGGTTTGTTCGTAAAATTGGTGTGGGATAGTTTCAAAACTTGGGTGAAGGGTTAGTCTTCTTTGGGTCGATGTTTGAGAGAAGTAAGTGAAAAGGACAAAATTATTATGGACAGTATAGGAGTAATGGCTGAATTGATAAAGTACGCGAGTGTAACTTCCGTTGTTCCAGATAAAAAGCCATGCCTTCTATCAGGGGTGAGGCATGGCTGCTTATTACCTGGGTGTCCATATTATTATTGCTGCTCCTACTAACGCAATAAAGGATCCCAGCCAGTCATAGAAATCGGGCTTCTTCTTGTCAACACCCCAACCCCAGAGCAATGACAAGATGATAAAAATCCCACCATAGGCTGCATATACTCTGCCAAAATTCGGATACTCCTGTAGTGTGGGAATGACTCCATAGAAAACAAGGATTATTCCGCCCACTATGCCGAGGAAGATATGTTTTTTCTCACGTATCCAAAGCCAGATTAAATATCCGCCACCGATCTCAGCCAAGCCAGCCAGTACGAATAAAAGTAAGGATTTTATCATTGAGGCACCTTCTTTTTACATTCTTTTAAGTCAGTTTCTTTTCTAGGAGCCCATAAAACTATCGTAGTACCTACAAGAACAATGAAAGTGCCAAGCCAATCAAAAACATCTGGCTTTACTCCGTCTATCCACCAGCCCCAAATAATAGACATGACCACAAAGACGCCTCCATAAGCAGCGTAGATGCGACCAAAGCTGGGAAACTGCTGAAAGCATGGAATTATTCCATAGAGAACCAAAACAACTCCACCGAATAGCCCCCACACAACACTAACATCATTACGAAGCCAAATCCATATAAAATACCCACCAGCTATTTCTACCAGTCCCGCCAGAAGGAACAGAACAGTAGACCTCAAAACCATAAAACCCAGCACCTTTCAAGATGTATACAATCATTATAACACAAATGATAATCACTCTCACTAGGGCTATCATTCTGTTAATGATCATTTTTCAGAAACGAAATACATTAGTTAGCGTCTAGATAATATAGAAGTCATTGGGAGGGGATAGGTAGATGATGAAGACTCTCTTAGCATTTATAGCAGCAGTAGCTATTTTTTTAGTGATTGGTTGTAGTTCACAGGAAAATACACCTAATGTTAAGAACGAAGAAAGACAAAGAATGGATTTATATATATCAGTTATGAAAGGGGCTTTTCAGGAGGAAAATGGTGGCAATGGCTTTGTTGCAGTAAAGTTAGATACCTTAATAGGGCTAAGTGATCAGGCTCAAGAGGAAGTATTGAAGGAGCTTACTATTTTATCTCCAAATATAGATAGCTTTGAAGATACTCGAAATGATAAGACCAAATTTGAATTAGATGCAAATGGAAGATTGAACAGGTCAATAGATGGAACATTGTTGTGGGTAGAAGTAGAGGAATATAGTGAAAGTAAGGCGATTATTACGGGAGTGTCCTGGTTTGGTAGTTCAGGAGCAGTTTTTCCCAAATACGAAGCTACTTTTGAAAATGGGACATGGAAGCTAAAACTGATTAGTATGGC
The DNA here is from genome assembly GCA_946411205.1 of uncultured Desulfotomaculum sp. GTDB lineage: Bacteria > Bacillota > Desulfotomaculia > Desulfotomaculales > Desulfotomaculaceae > Desulfotomaculum. The sequence goes on along the minus strand of CAMKDG010000030.1, from coordinate 30,890 downwards.
TGTGTCTTAATAGGCTTAGAGGTCGCAGGTGTTATCATGTTCTTTCTTTATTCAGAAAGACAGGGAAAACTATTAGTTATTAGAATTATCCGAAAGAAGGAATTGATCAGGCAAGAAAGCTGAGGATGCATATGAAGAGAATCATTAGTCTGTTATTGGTAAGTTTGGTGCTGCTGACACTTTGTGCCTGTTCCGACAACGGCGCCGCCGAAACGCAAGCCACTCTTACAACACAACCTGCCCCGCAGGGCAATGATGCTATCACAATGACGGTCGCTGCTAATGCACTTGGCATTACCGCTAAGAATTATCCAAGAATCGACGGATCCACTTCAACGCTCTCTATTGTGCAAGCTGTATACCGGGCTATGTACGGCGAGAACGCGACCGGGTATCCCACGCGGGCTTCAAAAACCGTACCCTCTTACCGTCTTTTGATTAACGGGGAGGTAGATATGATCCTCGTGCCCTACGCCTCTGCCGAGGTGCTCAAGGAGGCAGAGAATGCGGGCGTGGAGCTTGAGTTTCACAAGATTGCCGCCGAGGGGTTAATATTTATTACCTCCGTCGAAAATTCAACGAAGTCCATAACATTGGAGCAGATCAGAAAAATATATCTCGGCTATGGAATTACCAACTGGAGCGAACTGGGCGGGCCGGATAGGGAGCTCATTCCTATATGCCGAAATTCCGACAGCGGAAGCCAGTCTCAAATGGACAATTTGATTCTAAACAATGAGGAAATGCACCCAGACATTCAGAATAACTATGTAGAGCTGACTATGGAGGGAATGCTGGAACAGGTTGCATTTTACCATAATGGCGGCCTGTCAGGGAGGCCGACCAACAGTTATGCATTGGGCTATACCCTCTATACCTACCTACAGCAGATGAATGAAATAACCGGTATCGGTGAGCACCTGAAAATTCTCTCGTTTGATGGAGTACTACCCACGGCGGAAAACATTGCGGACAGCTATTATCCACTGGCCGAAAGCTATTACGCAGTCATTCGCTCCGATCTTTCGGAGGGTCACAGCGCTCGGGCGGTTATCACATGGCTTCAGGGTGAGGATGGAGCAAAGACCATAGAAAATCTTGGATTGATTTCCTACACTAAATGAGCATCTTTGGCATGATTAATTATAACGTACCCATTTTTTCTTTATCTTTTCTTTTTACCCCAAGGCTTAAACACCGAAATAAAAACTGCTAAAATAAGGATCAGAGCCTGCAAGGTACCAAAGTAAATGTTCATTTTAGCATAGTGCGTATAGGTTACATTTTGCAGTGATAATAGTCGCTCAACGTTAGAGATAGCTTCCATCCCATTGACCCAAGGGCCAAGGAAGAAAGTTCCGAACAAAATAGCTGCTATATTGATGATATATTTAACCACAATCCAGTTAAATTTAAAAAATCCCCAATTAGTTAACCATGAAAACAAAATACCTGTGATTAAACAACCAATTGCTGAAGGTATAATAATAAAATCATCAAGTAACTTTATTGATATGTTTACTGCCCAAAGTTCATCTCCATTGGAAATATGCCCTCTAACCAAAGCAAGAAGCATCATAGATACAGCTGCACCGATCCACAGACATGCAAAAAAGATATGGAATCCTTTTAGCCATGCTTTGCCAGTTAGACTTATTGTTTTCATTTGCCCACGTCCTTTAAAAATTAATAGGTAGATTGAAAAACGTTATGTATTTTTGTTAATATAGCCGCCGGGCAATTAGATAGACAGTGCCACCTACTATTAAAAACAATACTAATGCTAATTCTAACGGAAGCATGTTTGTATACCTCCCACGAGATTAATTTAACATAGTTGTTTTGACAACTATGTCAGTAAAAAATTTTAAGGTCTAGATTTTGGGTAGAGGTGGTTAAGAACATCCTTTACCAACTCAATTTGATTTTTTATCAAACCTTGTCTTTCCTAGGTTAATGTTGGATTCTTAAAGTATATTGCCGAGACAATTATATAATTAATAAAATATAGATGCAATCTAATAATGTAAATTTTTAGTTAAAAACTCTTCTCGCGGTTTTCTCTGAAACTAGTTTACATAACGTTGCTAACATTGAAAGCATGATAAAAAATCTGTAAGGGGGTAGGTTAGATATATGAAAATTATTAATAACCAAAATATCCTTACTAATAAGCAAATAGAAAACATTATTAAACTATTGGGTAAGGATTATACACCCCAGAGGATCTTTGTCTATGAAACAAGGTTTGATCTAATTAAATATTATCCGCAAAGCTTTAATTTTTCCCTGGAGGAGTTTCGGGGTGAACTTGAGGGAAGTTATGATCCGGCAGCAGATATTGTTTATTTATGTATTTTCTCACAGACCGATGATGGCGATGATCTGCACAGTAAGCAGTTATATTCATTACATGCTCTGGCCCATGAGTTAAGGCATCGGTATCAATATGTTAACAATCGGCTGTTTCATGATGATGCAAAATCGGAAAAAGATGCAGATACGTTTGCCACAAACTTTATTAATAGAAACTCCGGTAAGATTAGCAAAATTATGGGCTGGCAAGAAGAGTGGACCGTTGAGGAAGAAGATTAATATTTAGAAAAGCTGCAGTATAAAAGATAAAGAAAAAACCAAGGGCATGACAGGATTTGCCCTTGGTTTTATTTTACTCACTTAGGAGAACTCCCACATCCTTAAAAGGATAATAGAGGAACACCGCTTTACCGATGATATTTTCGATGGGCAAGGTGCCCCAGAAGCGACTGTCGTAGCTGTTATTACGATTATCTCCCATGACAAAAACCTTATCTTCGGGAATGGTAATCGCTGCGAAATCAGTGTTGGGTTTTTCCTCAATATAGGACTCGCTGAGTTCTTGGTCGTTAATATAAACAACACCGTCTTTAACAGCAATTTTTTCGCCGGGCAGCCCAATAACTCGTTTAATCAAGTCCTCCTCTTTTTGGGCAGAGGGAGGGGCTTTGAACACTACAATATCTCCCCGGTGAAGTCCACTCAATTTAAAATAGGCTTTATCAATAATTAAATGATCTCCTATCTTTAAGGTAGGAAGCATGGACTCACTGGGAATCCAGCGGGCTTCTGCAATATAGGTTCGTACGACTAAAGATAATACAACAGCGATTGCAATGATGCCAACCCATTCTCGGAGGAATCTCTTCAACTCTGACATTGGTAATTTCTCCATTCGTTAATTAATTGATGCTCTTTTTATTATAGGAACTTTTCCCCGAGAAATCAAATTAGTGCATTATTTAAAAAGGAATTTGGCTAAACAAAGTAAGGCCAGCCAAGAATCCACCTAATATTCCCAATACAGAAAAAACTAAGGCAATAATGAGTAAAATACCTTGAATCATAAAATAAGAGTTTAAGCTCATTAGGACCATATTAATTTTACTTTCGTTTTCCTCCATTGATAGCATTTCGTCAGCATACTTTTTGGCATTTCGCAATTTGACACCCAGAACAATCATAATAATGCCTGGAATAGCTCCTACGATAAAGGCAAATAAACCACAGATGGCCGAAAAGGCCCCAAAAATAATGTTGAGAATTCCCACCAAGCCAGCCCATTTACTTAATTGTTGTAAGTACTCCCTGTTAACCAAAAAACCACTCCTTTCACTTTTTATCATGTCTATTCAGCAAACACTTGGTTTAAACCTCCGAATTTACTATTTCTTTCCGATATTTGGCAAAGGAGTTTCCCTTGTATTAGAACTGTTGTTTGGTATAATGAGTTTACAAAAAGAGAATGAATGTTTGGTGGTGTAGCTGTGACCAAGGTAATTCTGTTATGCGATATAAACAGCTTTTTTGCTTCGGTTCATCAAGCCTTAGATCCTGAACTGCAGGGTAAGCCTGTGGTGGTGGGCGGAGATCCTGCTAAACGAACGGGGATTGTTCTAGCAGCTAGTGTAGAGGCTAAAAAAAGATTTGGCATTAAAACCGGCATGACAGTGGCAGAAGCCAGGGCTCGTTCCAGGGAGGTTATTTTTGTTTCTCCCGCCTTTAAAGAGTATGTAAATTTTTCTACCAGCATTAACAATATCTTAAAGGACTTTAGTGACTTGGTAGAACCCTGTTCCATTGATGAAAGCTTTGTGGATATTACGGGTTGTTTAAAAATTTTGGGCACTCCCCTAGAAATTGCCGGAAAAATTCAAGGACGCATTAATAATGAAATAGGCGTAGGGGTTAATATTGGTATTGGCCCTTCCAAGTTGGTAGCCAAAATGGCTGCCGAACTGGAGAAGCCTAATAAAATTATCCCCCTTACCTTAGAGGATTGGCCTCACAAAATATGGCCGTTGCCGGTAAAAGAGTTGTTTGGGGTGGGTTCTCGTATCGGCCGTTGGCTCAACCAGGTGGGGGTAAAGACCATCGGCGATCTGGCAGTTCTACCGCCAGACGTGCTTAAAAAAAGATATGGTCTCATCGGAGAGGTTCTGCACCATTCCGCCCAGGGCATTGATTTCAGCCCCGTGGACCCCCAGGCAATGGATATTGTCAAGAGCGTGGGAAATCAAATTACTCTGCCTAGGGACTATCAGGGATTTGACCAGATCAAAGTGGTTATTTTGGAGTTGGCCGAGGAGGTGGCCCAGCGGGCTCGTCGGGCTGGTTGTTTAGGCAACCGGGTTAGTCTAACGATGAAGGACCCCAATTTTTTTACTGAGACCCACTCCAGAACGTTATATTCCTATACAGATATCACCCAGGAAATTTATGAGGAGGCAGTATTTTTGCTGCAAAAACATTGGCAGGAGGAAGTGAGAGTAAGGTTGGTGGGACTAACACTTTCAGGGTTACTCCGAAAGGAAGAAACACAGCTAAATTTGTTGGTTGAGCGAGATAAACAGGAAAGAATAGACCGGGCCACAGACTTAATTCGTTCCCGCTGGGGTCAGCACAGTATTAAGCGGGCGGTGTCTTTGACAGAATGCGGAGTTTACCATGAACGATAGGCTAAAGAACTACTATAAAAATAATTTTCTTTTTGCCGGACACCAGATGATGATGCCCCAGGCAGGTGAAAAGTTCAAACACGCCTGTGGACAGTGCAAGTATTATGTAAACGTAATTGGACAGCAGGAAAACCGGAGAATCTGTTTAGCTGGGGTCAAAGCTTACCGCCAGCGACAAAAAAGAGTGCCTGAGAGTATCGATATTGTGGAGCTTATGTTCTTGCTAGGCAAAGAAGCTCTACAGGCATTAGCAAGTCAAGGAGACCACAACATGGCCTGCGGTACCTTCGAGCTGCGAATGTAGGATAGAAAACTCCCACCGAATGCAAATAGATACGGTAGGAGTTGTTTTATTTCTGTGGTTGTCCCAAAGGTTGTTGGCTGCCTCGTACGTAGGAGGTTACGACTCCGAAGACTGCTAGCAGTGCGGCCACCAAAAAGGCATCGTGCATTGCGTTGACAAAGGCAGTGGCTTGCAAGTTTTGTCCCTGGTAACCCAATTGGTTGTATTTGGTGAGGTAAATGGGCAGACGCCCATTAAAAACAGCACCACTTATGGCAATTCCCATCACCATGCCCATGTTGCGCATGCTGGCAATGGTACTGGAGGCAATGCCCAGCCGGTGTTTTGGTACGGAACCCATGATAGCACTGCTGTTGGGAGCCTGAAAAAGGCCGGAACCCAAACCAAAAAGTAATAACGGCAGGATCAGCTGGACCGGACTAAAGGCAGTTCCCAGACCACTGAGTAAAAATAAGCTAAGGCTGGTTAGGGCCATACCTAAAGAACTTAGTGTACGGGAACCAATCTTATCGGATAAGCTTCCACTGATGGGCGAAGACAAGAGAATCATCAGCGGGGAAACCACCATCAGCATTCCGATGTGGGAGGGATCCAAGCCGGCCACATCCTTAAGGTAAAAGGGAATTAGAAAGATGTAAGAAAACATAGCCATGTAGTTAATCAGGGCGCTAACACTGGCTGCACTAAACAAACGAATTTTAAATAGCGTTAAATCCATGAGAGGTTGAGGATGCCTCAATTCCCACCAAATGAAGAAACCCAGCATCAAGAAACCAAAACCTAATAGCGACAAAGTTTGGCTAGAACTCCAGCCCCATTGCTGTCCGTGAGTGAGCGAGAGCAGAATCGCGAACAACGTTAAAAAAAGGGCTATGGCGCCGGGGTAATCAAAGACTTGCCTGTTTACCTGGATGCTCTTTGGCAGGATATAGCCGCCCCAGACTACCCCCAAAATGCCAAGGGGGATATTTAAATAAAAAATCATCCGCCAGTCAAAAAATTGCACCATGATACCGCCGATAAAAGGGCCGGTAGCCAAGGCTGATGCCACAACCATACCGATCATTCCCAGCGCTTTGCCGCGCTCCTGGGGCGGAAAAGTGGCCGTGAGGATGGCGGGGCCAATGGCCATAATCATACCTGCGCCAATGCCTTGCAACACTCGAAAAGCAATTAACATATGGATTGTTTCTGAAATGGCACAAAGCAAAGAAGCACCAGTAAAAATGACAAAACCTGTTAAATAAATACTTTTATAACCCCAAATATCCCCTAATCGACCATAGGCAATGAGCAAGCTTGAAATGACCAGTAGATAGGCCATTACCACCCACTCCAAAGATGCCAGATCCACTTCAAAATACTTACCAATGAATGGCAGAGCAACGTTGATAATGCTCGAGCTCATGGCCGAAAGAAATGTCCCAATGGCTACCGCGAACATCGTTTGCCATTTGTTAGTACCTGTTCGCATTTTTAAAAGTCTCCTTGGCTATAAAGATGTCTGCTGGCTACTGTCCAGTTTGTCCAATGTAAGTAAATCGCTTTACTAACTGCCCTTCTACTTCTACTTGCTCAGTAAACATGGCCAAAGGTCTCACCCACAGGCTACTGTCCTTATCACTGCGGTAGACCACCAGCGGTTCCTCAGTTTCTGAATGTTTGGCCACACAAATAACTTCGTAATAATTCCCCTTAAAATGTCTGTATTTACCCGGTTGAAGATTCACGGTATTCCCTCCATATGTTTCTCTTTATTCAAAGATGCTTCTACAATCCAAGTTGATTTCCTTTATAAATTTGAACCAGCAGCACGCCCTTTGGGGTAGATGGTTAGCTCATTGACAAATACTTTTCCAGGAGTTTTACGGCTTCCAGAAAAGTTAATGAAGTACTTTCCTTTTCCGCGGAGATGATATCAATTTCTCCTAGGAAGGGGTGTTTTTTAATATCCTTGGCCTTAGCAGGGCGATGAAAGGTATGTTCTCCCACTTGAATCAATAAAAGGTGGTTAATGGATTCCCGTTTTCCCTGAGTGTTGATGATTTGCTTATGGATTCCTAAAATTTTTGCCCTTTCTTCCACCAGCATCTTCGTTAGAACCTGAGACTTTAATTCATATAATTGATGTTCTCTTTGCTTTAAGCTCTTTACCAAATCATGGTGGCCTTGTTCATAATGGTCCTTTTTCGTATCTCTTTTTCTTTTAGCAAACTTGTTAATAATATAAAGGGCCTCGGAAAGGTTTTCATTATTCATTTCCAGGTGATCAATTGATATTTGGTAATTTTCAATGGGTATGCAGCGTTCCACGTCGTATAAGTGTTCTCTCTTGTAATAAGAACCACTATAAAAATGAATAATGCCGTCTGGGGCATCAGCCTGTTTGGGCTGTAAACCGAGCCTTGCTAACTGGGATTTTTTCATTAAGTAACCGGGAACCTCAGACCAACGTTTATATTGCAGCATCTGTCTCACCCAATTTCATTTTTCCAAACACTCCACGACTGGCTGGTTGTTTTTTTGCGTACAACTATGTATTATTAAACACAGTGGACAAAATAGAAATGTAACTGCTTATAAAGGAGGAACCACCCTTGACCACCGAGTCTAAAATTAAAGTTATTGAACCCCTTGGCGGGAGCATTGGTACGATTAAACCAAGAAAATCTAAAGAGAGCATAGGGATTATTTTAGAGCATCCAGACTTTGCCATTCCCTACCAGGCCATTAATCCTAACAATCGAATTGCACCAGCCCACACGGGTCGGTTTGAATACCGCTGGGAGTATGACCAAGCAGAAGATGCCTATTTGCTTTATTTAGCATATCCCGATGCGGTTGGTTTTGCTATCAAATTTCAAAGAAACAGGGCTGGACAAATCTTACAGAAACTGCAGGAGTTAAATACTAAATCCCCCATGTTCGGCATCATTTTAAGACATAAGGAACATCACAGCCCCGATATCTTTGACGATTCAGTAACTCTTATTGGACTCGAATTTGATAAAGATCCGACTGCCGATTGGCCGCAGGAAAGAGTGTAAATTAGTAACAAAAGGTACCCACCCAATCACCAGGGTGGGTACCTTTTATTTTACTATAGATGTACTAACTGACTTATTTTTTCTTTTTGAGATACGGCGCTAGCATAATAAAGACAATGGCCATCAGAATGGTATACGCCCAGTCAATATGTTGGTAGAGCAGGTACTGAGTAACGGAACTTCCTACTAATACAATGGTGCCTATAATGGCACTCTGCTTGTCTACTTGCATCATTTTTACCTTCTTGTCTCTTCAATAAAGAGATTATTTAGGCGAGTCTTAGAAATGATGTGATATACACCCTCCTGGGCCTCAATTTGTCTGACAACCCCGCTCTTAAAGGCATGATATTCAATGACTTCTTTATTTTGCTGCTCCAGGATATTGACCATCTCATTGATCATTTGTTTTAATTGTTGAAACTCCGGGTTGTCTTCCAGGCTAGCCCCGAGTTCATGGGTTAACAGGACTGCATTGGACATCAGCTTACTTACTTCATCATCACCAATATAGATGAAGGCGCTCAGATCAGTGAGCTCTTGTCCCCGCTCCTTAACTTTAATAGTTCCTTTTTCTTCCAGCTTAGCCAGAGCATCTACCACAATGGTAGGCAGCAGCAGGCCCATCTCATCGGCTATATCAGCAATGCTTTTCACACAAATGCCATCCACAGATTTGTCACGGATGAAATTACCTACTCGGGTGAGTAAGCCTTTAGATATTTTGCGAGGTTTGCAACCACAGGCATTTTTTTCTGTCATTTTTAAGAACCCTCCTACCAAAACCTTCTTTCATAATTAAACCAAACAAACACATGGGCTGTAAATAGAAATCCCCGATTGTTTTGACATGTGTCAAGTAATAAACATATTTCATACAATAAATGGAAATCATGTTGGGGGTGTTTTTATGTCAAATGCCAAAGAAACGAAGCCTGTTTTGGAGATGCCCCCCTGCGGGTATCCAAATATTGTAGTAAAGCCGGAGGAACTGGCCCCAGATTTTACGGCAGAAGCCTACTACCGAGGAAATCGGGTTACCGTGAATCTAAGTGACTATAAAAATCATTGGGTCACCCTGTTCTTTTATGCCAGTGATTTCACCTTTGTTTGACCTACCGAATTGGCAGCCGTGGCTGCCCGCTATGATGAATTTCAGAGACTGGGTGTGCAGGTACTGGCTATTAGTACAGACAGCGTCTTTTCTCACAAGGTTTTTGCGGAGGTATCACCCTCGGCCCGCATGATCCAGTACCCCTTGCTTTCCGATCGTTCTCACAAGATCTCACGCAAGTACGGTGTTCTCCGAGAAGAACTGGGCTTTACGTACCGTGCCACCTTTATAATATCCCCCGAGGGGAAGGTAAAATATGTTTCCTTATATCCGCCGGAAGTAGGACGTAATGTGGATGAAATTATCCGGGTCATCCAAGGCCTGCAGTATGAAGCAGCCACCGGGTTAGGGGTTCCAGCCGGTTGGCGTCCGGGCATGGCCGGTATTCAAAAAGAGTTTAGCATGGTAGGGAGAATATGATTGGGTGAACACAAGGGGTGAACACAAGGGGACGGTTCTGCTGTGCTAAGGTAAAAACAGGGTAGAATCGGAAGGGACGTATGAAACCGTGCCTAGGGAGACAAGAAAGAGGAGTGAAACAGGCATCTACCATTTTATAAGTAAGGGGAAGCGGCCAGCAGGACATCTTTCATGAAGAAGACGATTTTCAAAGATACCTGGAAAACTGTAAGAAGGTATCATGGGAAAGTGGGGTAAGCGTACCTAAGTATTGCTTGATAACTAAGCATGTTCATTTAGTATAGAAATGGCCAAGAGAATAATGATGGTAAGCCGATAACAACGTTACAGACCATGGATCAGTGATGCAACAAAACACTGAGTATTTTAAGAAAAGATGGGCCGTATTACCTTTCTACATTATCTGAAAGCTTAGATGTTGACACAGAAGAACCGTCCCCTTGAGTCTCCTTCGTAAGAATTTGTATCCTTGTACACACCTTTTCGGCCAAAGCAGTATTATGAGTGACCACAATCAGCCCCAATTTTCGCTTTTCTGTTTCCTCCAAAAGAAAGCTCCATATCTGCGCCTGAGTAATCATGTCCAGCATGGTGCTGATTTCGTCTGCAATTAAAAATCGTGTACGTTGTCCCAACGCACGGGCAATGCAAAACCTTTGCAGTTCGCCGCCGGACAGTTCGCCTGGGAAGCGGTTCAGCCAATCATTCTCAATGCCAAGTGCGCTGATGATACGTTGTTCAATCTGGTCACCTTCGGCGAGGGTTTCTTTCAATCGTAACCGTGGATTTACAGAGGTTTCGGGATGTTGCCAGATCATTTGCACAGGATGATAGCCTTTCATCGCGTATACATCCTCGCCGTCCAAAAGCACCTGTCCGTTAGAGGGCTTACTATATCCCGCTAATATTTTACACAGAGTCGTTTTCCCAAAGCCGCTGGGTGCAACAATGCCAACCCTTTCGCTGTTTTCAGCGGCAAAGGAGAGGTTATTCAGTATGTTAGAGCCCTTTTTATATCCAAAGCTGATTTCTCTTGCTTCTAAAAACATCGTATTTCTCCTCACTTTGCATAAGCGCACCGTACGCTGCCATTGCGTATGGTCTGTAAAGGAATTTCACTGTTACATTTTGACGAATACGCTGAGCACCGTGGAGAATAGACACAGCCTTTCGGCTTATCTTTTACATAGGGCTGTACTCCGGGTGTAGGTGCAAATCCGTTTTGCGGTAAGGCCCGCCATAAAGCTTTGGTATAGGGATGTCTTAGTAGGCTCTCTGACTGAAAATCCGATGTAAAAGCTTCCTCCACCGTTGTTCCGGCATAAAACACGGCAATGCGGTCGCTGACCTCCAGCGCAAGCTCAATGTCATGGGTAATCAGCAGTACGCCGCCCCCTTTGTCCGCAAACTCACGAAAATGCTTAAGGGAGTTTTTGGCAGCTTCCAGATGCAATCCCGGCGTCGGTTCGTCCGCTACAATTAGTTTAGGGGTTTCCATCATGGCGGCTGATAAAAAAACACGTCTAGCCATCCCACCCGAAAGCTCGAAAGGGTAGAGGTTATCAGTTTTGGCAGGCAAATCATAGAAGGAAAAAAGCTCCTGTTGTTTGCTATAGGTGCCGATTCCTTTTTTATCCTTCCGTACCTGTGAGCCGACTTTTTTAAGTGGGTCAAGATAAGTAACGCTTTGAGGCACAAAAGCAATTTCTTTGCCCCGAAGCTGGTTTATTTTCTGAGCGTTCAGCAATTCCCCCTCAAAATAAATATTGCCGCACGCCGTACTGTTGGGCGGCAATATCCCAAGCAGGGTGTGAGCCAAAAGACTTTTACCTGAGCCGCTTGCACCCACCACCGCCACCATTTCGCCTTTTTTGACGGTAACATTCAGATTTTCGATTACCTGTAAATCAACTTGCCTGAAGCCTCTTTCATAGCCGGTAAAGGATACCGAAAGATTTTCAACCTTTAATAATTCTTTTTGACTCATCCGCTATCCCCCTCGTAAATATGTCTTGCAAACCAAACCTTACTGAATTTCCAGTTCGATTTGGTATAGTAAATAACCTTAAAATAATCATTATCATACTACGACAGCCCGTTCATATTACCTTTGACTATTTATTTGCGCTGTGGGGGTCAATCAGGCTTCTCAAACTGCTTCCCATTAAATCAAACAGCAAAACCGTAGACAGCAGGGCAAGCCCTGGGAATACGGCAAGCCACCACATACCAAGGGACAGATACTTCATGCTTTCGGACAGAATCACCCCGATTCCCGGTTGTTCCGGTCTAAGTCCAAAACCAAGAAAGGTGAGAGCTGCTTCGTGTAAAACCGCATGCGGGAATAACAAAATAAGTCCTACTAAAAATTGCGGGAATATATGAGGGAACAGATGCTTTCGAGCAATTTTTAGGTTATGTTGCCCCAGTTTTTTCGCTATTTTAACATAAGGAGCTTCTTTGATAGCCAGAACCTCACCGCGGATAACACGTGCCAGCATCGGCCAATGACTGACTGCTACAGCGATTACGATACCAAACATACCTTTGCCCAAGGCGTAGGAAATCAGTAGTAACAGCAAAAGATGTGGGATGCCTAAAACTACATTGATTAAAAATTCAATGACTGCATCGGTTTTTTTTCCGAAAGATGCGGCAAGGACGCCCAAAATGCCTGCCAAAACTGCACTGCTAACCGAGGCTAAAATTCCGATAACAATACTGATAGAAAGCCCTTTGAGGGTTCTTGCCAGCATATCACGCCCCAGCCAGTCTGTTCCGAATGGGTGAGTCATGCTGGGTAAGAGGTTTTTTGCGTCCGAGCGGGTTGTGACTGCTGTCTCACCCAGTAAACTTCCAGCTATTGCTATGCACAGTAATAAAACCACGGCAACGATAAAATAGATAAGCGTCTTATGTCGCTGATTCAGGCGGGGCTTTTTGTATTGTTGCAAAATAGTAATATCAGTCATTTTTTAGCCCCCTTCTGATTCGTGGATCAACAATACCATACAGGGCATTTGCGATGAAGTTACCGGAAAACACCAACGCAGCACTGATAACAGCAATACCTAGAAGAAGCGGGGAATCTCCACTCAGCCCGGCGTTTACTGCCGCCTGTCCCAAGCCCGGATAGGAAAAAACTTGTTCTACAAGTACAGAACCGCCAAAAATTTCTCCGATTGAAGCAAATTGCAGGGTGATTGCCGGCAGGATTACGTTACGGATACCATGATGGCGAAGAATAGAAAAGGTACTCTGGCCACGCGCTTTGGCATAAAGTACGTAATCTTCCGCCATAACATCAATCATCTTTTCACGGGTATGCAGGGCAATGTTAGCCACGCCGACTACGCTAAGGGTTAATACAGGAAGGAACAGATGGTGTAGAGTATCAAAGATCGTCACTTTTGAAGCATCTACGCCAATAGGCACGCTAAGTCCGATCGGAAACCATTTAAGCCAAACGGCAAAGACCATCAGCATGACAAGTGCCAGCCAAAATGTGGGAGTGCTGGCCAAGAGGAGCGAATATCCCTTGACCAGCTTATCTGTCAGTTTGCCGCGCCGGAGGCCGGCAATAACGCCGAGAAAAAAACCTAATATCCCCGAAAACAGCCATGCAGTAAGCATTAGGGCAAAGGAGTTAACAAACCGCACACCAATTACGTCTCTTACGGGTTGCCGGTAAATCAGTGATGTACCCATATCTCCACGTACAAAATCTGAAAGCCAATTAAAATATCGTATCGTCAGCGGGGTGTCTAATCCAAAATAGGCTTCAAGTTTGGCCATTGTTGCCGGCTGGATATTGCGCATTCCTACCTCACCCACATACATGCGGATGGGATCAATAGGTGAAACCGAAATCAGGACAAAGCAAATAATGCTTACGGCCAGTAGCACCAAAAGCAACTTTACTAAATTTTTTACTAAGTAGACAGCTATTGCAGGTCCTGTTTTCATATCAGCACGCCCTACTTCCAATACCACTGGTCTGCGTTATTGGTAATTGTCCAGCCGTATCCGTGGGGATGAATCTTTTTATCGATCACGTTCAGTCCATCTTTTACAAAATAGATATGGTCGATTTCAACAAGCCATACCCAAGGTGAATCGGCGGTAGGTGTTACGCCTGCTGTGCCGTCCCAATGGGCCTTACTCCATAAGGGATAGGATGCCTCAACAGAGGGAGCTGCCAGTGCCTCATCAATATGCTTATCCACGGCGGGGTTGGAATAAGACGCACCATTTTTTCCGGTATAGTAATGGCTAATGATTCCTGTGGGCGAATGCATTCCCGCACCAAATACATGGGGGGTTTTGTAATACAGCTTTGCTATTTCATCCCAGCTTGAGCCTTTGGGATTAATTTTTATACCAACAGCCTTCGCCTTTTCAGCTACCGCCATGGCAAGGCCGGTACGCGCAGAGTTTGAAGACATATAAAGCAGATCAAACTCCGCTTTCTTGCCGTTTTTCTCATAGATACCGTCAGTGCCGAGCTGCCAACCAGCCGCTTCCAGAATGCTTTTTGCCTTTTGGGGGTCGTAGGAAACCTCTTTCATAGCAGGATTTTCCCAAGGCTCTCCGTGGCTTTCGCTGTAAGCTGCCGAACCATATCCAGATAGAACATCTTTTACGAGCGCTTCCCTATCAATGGCAAAGGACAATGCCTGTCGTACGGCTTTGTTTGAAGTAATATCATTGCCTGCCGGAAAAGTTTCCCCGGAAGCATCCGGCGCTGTTTGGCCGCCGGAAGGGATGCAGGGTAGGTTAATACCGCGCACGTCCACGCTGGCAAAGGAGGTAATTTTATATCCGTTGACAGGTTTTAAGGTGTAGTTTGGCGCTGTATAGGCCACATCAACCTGACCGGCCTGTGCAGCGGCATAGGAAGCATCCTCCGACATAAATACAATGGTAATACGTTTCATTTTCGCCTTTTCACCGTAATAGTCAGGATTTGCCTCTAAAATTACCTGTTCGCCCTTATTCCATTGCTTCAAAATATATCTTCCTGAGCCAATTGGATTTTGTCCATAGGTTGACGCGTTATAGGCATGTTCAGGAACAATTCCCACAACCGCCGCTAGGTAGGCAAAAGCAGAATACGGTTTGTTCAAATGAAAAACTGCCGTTTGGGCATCAACAGCCTCCACAGAATCAATCATAGATAAATCTGTATCTGTAGCCTGTTCTTTAGCGTTGTTATAGGTAAAAGCCACATCCGAGGCGGTAAGGGGCTTGCCATCGGTGAATTTAACATCATTGCGGATTTTGAAGGTCCAAGTCTTTCCATGATCAGAAATAGTATATTCTGTTGCCAGGTCTTTGCCGATTGTAAGGTCATCATTTGTAACCAGCAGGGTGCTTTGGAAAAGCGGGTCATGGGTATGCTCTCCGGCAGCCCAACCCATGATGGGATCAAATCCTGCGGCAGGTTCGGACTCTGCATCCATGGAAATAACAACGCTGTCTTTAGGGGTATTGGTTTTTGTGCCTTCATCGGCGGCTTTCGTTGTTCCGCAGCCCGCAAGCGCAATTACAAACGCCAAAAGCAGGGGCAAGCCGAACCAGTTTTTCTTTTTCATAGGGATCATTCCTTTCAGGTTTTTAATATTACTAAAGGAGAAAGTCTGTATTTGTGCAAAAATAAAAGAAGGTCAGAAAAAATCCAACCTTCTGGTGGTAAGCAATACATTCATAGTATCCTTATAGTTATCATGATGGCTGTAAACCATATTTTTGGACGAAGATACAGCTTGATGTAGTCTTAAACGACTTGTGCCTACGTGACACAATTATTATCCTGTATCCTAGCATGCTGTTCATGATTTGTCAATAAATTCCTTACAATTCCTCACTTATATGTGTTTAAACAGATTTTTTTTGCAACACCTAAAATTTAATTATTTAGTAACAATATGTTTATTGCTTTGTTATATATTTTTGATATGATCTCAATCAGGGAGGGATATCAATGAGTATTACTTCAATGGAACAATTTATGAATATGTTTGGCCGGCATCCTGTCTCTGTTTTTTTGGAAGATCCATCCTTTTTTACTTGCCAAGACTATAGCTTTACAGAGGATTTTCTCGACCATGTGATGATGCTGGCGGAAACCTTTTGCCATACCTTTCGAGAGGGTTGCCATTAATTAATGTAAGGAAGAGGTAATAAATAGCTTGCATTGGTGTATTATAATACAGTATAGATAGTTAATATTTGGAATGGAGGAAAAAATATGAAACATGAACTACCCGCCTTACCCTATGAGTATAATGCTTTGGAACCTCATTATGATGAACAAACAGTAAAATTACACCATGATGCCCATCATAAAGCGTATGTGGATGGCTTAAACAATGCAGAGGCTAAATTGCTGGAAGCCAGAGAAAAGGGAGACTTTGCTCTGGTAAAACACTGGGAGAGGGAACTGGCCTTTCATGGTTCCGGCCATATCCTACATACCCTGTTTTGGGATAATATGTCACCTCAAGGTGGTGGACCGGCTACGGGTTTTGTGGCCGAAGAGATTCCTAAATATTTTGGTAGCTTTGATATTTTTAAAAAGCAGTTTTCCGCCGCTGCCGTGGCAGTGGAAGGTTCCGGCTGGACACTCTTATGCTACAATCCCATCTTTAAGAAGTTAGAAATCCTAACCGCGGAAAAGCACCAAAACCTTACCCAGTGGGGAGTGATTCCCTTACTGGCTTTGGATCTATGGGAGCATGCTTACTATCTAAAGTATCAAAACAAGCGGGCGGCCTTTGTGGAAGCTTGGTGGAACTTGGTCAATTGGCAAGATGTTAATCGTAGGTTAGCTGATTGCCTTAAGTAAATACAACAAGAAACGCGGCAGATCACTGCCGCGTTACCTATTTTTCTGGGTGTAGTGGTACACTTTTGACAACAATATTATCCCTTAGCCAGAGATCACGAATTACTTTGGCCACCAGAGCCTCATTGTCGCTGGTGAAGAATAGCTCCCTGCCGGCGGGTCCCTCTGTTACGGCCAGATTGTGCTCCTCCAAGATGCGAATTACCTGGTGAGCCACTGCCAGACCGGTATCAATCACCATGACATCGGGTCCAGCCATTTCCTCTATTAAGGGGCGCAGGAAGGGATAGTGAGTACAGCCGAGTACCACCGTATCCACTCCTTGTTCCAACATCGGAGCTAGGAATCCCTGAAGAACCTCCCGGGTTTTCGGTTCATTGAGCTGACCCTGTTCAATAAGCTCCACCAGACCAGGGCAGGGTTGATTAATGACGATATTCTTTTCTGCATAACGCTTTACCAGAGAAGCAAAACGGTCACCAGCAATGGTGACACGGGTGGCCAAGACACCGATTTTACCATTTCTTGTGGCGGCTATCGCAGGCTTTACACCTGGTTCCATGCCGATAATGGGGACATTACAAAATTCACGGAGTTCCTCCAAGCCGGCGGAAGAAGCAGTGTTACAGGCCACTACAATCATTTTGGCCCCTTGCTGCAGTAAAAACTCGGTAATGACTCGTTCTCGCTGCCGGATTATGGCAGGGTCCTTATCTCCGTAAGGACAATAGGCTGAATCAGCATAATATAGGATGTCTTCTAAGGGAAGTAGTTGACGAATTTCTTTGGCCACAGATAAGCCGCCAACACCTGAATCGAAAATACCTATGGGCTGGGTCAAGATAATCACCTCAAGGTTGGTTTGGTAAATGCTGTAATTTATTATACTCTGCTGACTAAGTGGAAGCAAGTAGAGGTTTGGTTGGTCATCAATTATAAGCTTTGGCTATACTTTTGATTAAAGGTTGTATATTATAACTAAAAGTTATAAACGGTGAACAGGAATGTACATAATTATTGGCGAAGCGCTAAATAATGGGAAAGATAGTTAAACGGAAGGGGGGATACCATGGCAGAGATCAGACTAACCCAAATGACTAAAGCTGCGGGCTGAGCGGCTAAGCTAGGACCGGATGTCCTGTCGCAGGTACTGCGGCATTTACCCAAGCAGACAAATGAAAACCTATTGGTGGGATTAGACACGTCCGATGATGCGGCAGTCTATCGTTTAAATGAAGAAATAGCTACCATTCAAACCGTGGATTTTTTTACACCAATGGTAGATGATCCTTATTTTTTTGGCCAAATTGCGGCTGCCAATGCTTTAAGTGATGTTTATGCCATGGGTGGGATGCCCCTATTGGCCTTAAATATTGTATGTTTTCCCTCCTGTCTGTCGCCGGACATACTGGCAGAGATACTAAGGGGAGGGGCAGATAAAGTTGCCGAAGCCGGAGCTATTGTGGCTGGTGGACATAGTGTACAGGATGACGAGCCCAAGTATGGTCTGGCGGTTACCGGCGTAGTGCACCCGAAGCAGGTCTACAGCAATGCTACGGCCGTACCAGGGGATCTGCTAATTTTAACCAAGCCCCTAGGGACCGGAATTATTAACACGGGAATTAAGGCAGACTTGGTGGAAAAAGCTGTTATTGACAAGACCATTTCTACCATGGCTGCTCTGAATAAGGAGGCAGCCCGGGTGATGCAGCAGGTCGGGGGATCGGCCTGTACGGATATCACCGGCTTTGGTTTGCTGGGGCACAGTGCTGAAATGGCCCAAGCCAGTGGCTTGAGGTTACATCTATATGCAGAGGCAGTTCCCGTTTTACCCGGAGTTAGAGAGCTGGCCAGAATGGGCATTATTCCTGGGGGAGCCTACAACAATCGCAATCACTTGGGAGACCGTTTGTTTATCGAAGAAAAGGTAAGCAGAGAAGAGATTGATATCCTCTGCGACCCTCAAACCTCTGGTGGTTTACTCATTGCGGTACCAGCCCCCCGCGCGTCCAGACTGTTGACGGAATTGCACAATAGTGGTATGGCTGAGGCTGCTATTATTGGTGAAATGCTGCCGCAAGATAAATTTTTAATTACTGTTGGAAGGGGAAAATAGAGCATGGCAAAAGAAATCAATAACCGCGGGTTGGCCTGTCCTGGGCCGGTAATCAATACCAAAAGAGCATTGGAAGAATTGGCCCAGGGCACACTTATCTCTATTGTGGATAATGAAGCAGCCCGGGAAAACGTAACCAGATTTGCCGAGAATGCCGGCTGCCAAGTACAGGTGGCGGAAAAAGACGGAGAATATTATCTTACCATTACCAAGGGCGAAGCCTCGGTACCGGCAGAGATCGTAAAATCCGCCAGAGAGACGGGAGCGATGGTATATTTAATCACCAGCAATACCTTTGGCAGTGGGGCCGAGGATTTAGGGGAGATCCTAATGATTAGTTTTTTTAACAGCTTATTAGAAAAACCAGCTCCCCACACCCTCATGTTGGTTAACTCCGGTGTGCGCCTGGCTATTAAACAATCCCGTGTAGTAGAGCAAATAACGAAACTGGCAGAACGGGGCACCGAGGTGATTTCCTGTGGTACTTGTCTGGATTATTATAAGCTAAAGGAAGAACTGGCGGTAGGCCGGGTTACCAATATGTTGGAGATATTGGAGAACCTGTCCGGTGAAGGGAAAGTCGTAACCCTGTAACATACCAACTATAGTTGGCATGATTATGTCGCAGGATATAAAGTTGAGCGGTGGATAACACCCTACCCAGACTAACCTTTCAGTTATTATCGAGGGAAATATCTAAAAAGCTAGTGACAGCAGTTATTTTCTATGCTACACTAGTTCCCATAGCAGAGGATTTTAGCGTAGTAGAGAGGTTTTGTCAATTACATATGGAGGTGAGTTGAGATGAGCTGAGCTAGGGGAGCATAGTGGAGCTTTCTATTCCATTGTCCTAAACCAGGCGTACTCACGTCTGGTTTTTTATTTTCCCGAGAAGGCTTAACCAGTTATAACCGATAGGTCATAACCTTATAGGTCACAAGTAAGCAGGCAGACAGACGAGAAAGCCAAGTTTTTATTGAGATGAGGAGAGATGATGATGAGTAATCAATCCACCGCTAGTCAAGTGGTTGTCGGTAAAATGAGCAGGTCCAAAGAAATTGCAGTTATTGCCTTTTTGATTGCCATAGGTGCAGTCCTACGCATGTTTTCCCCAGCCATTTTAGGCATTACCCCGAACTTCATAATTGCTATGTACTGTTTAGCAATACTTCTTCTGCGACCAGCCATTGGTCCTGCCCTGGGTATTGGTGTTGTGGCCGGGGCGGTCAGCATGATTTTTTCTAAGTCACCCATTCCCTATCTGAATCTAGCCACTGAACCCTCTGGCGCCTTGGTTTGTGCCCTTTTGGCCGCCTATCTACCGGAGTTTTCTCTGAAAAACTACTCCTTCAAGCCCGGCTTGGCTACCTTTATAGGCACTTTAATCAGCGGGGGCCTCTATGTAGCGTTGAATTTTCATTTAGCTTTGCATCTACCGGTAACTGCCATGAAAGCTGCTTTTATTGGTGTCGTTATTCCGGTAGCTCTGATTAATACAGTTATCGCCCAAGCTTTATATGTCCCGGTAAAGAAATTTCTTTTTCGTTAGGGAAGGGGGACAGGATAAAAATGACTTCAAATAATTTTCTTATTCAATTAAATAATTTCACCTATCAGTATCCGCACACAGCAAATAATGCCTTGAAGAGTATTAACCTGTCTCTTAAGAAAGGTTCCTTTGTTGGTTTTGCCGGCCCCACCGGGGCGGGTAAAACCACTCTCATCAAATCAATCAATGGCATTGTGCCTCACTTTGAAGGTGGCACCTTTAGTGGCGAAGTCCTACTCAACGGGAAGGCTGCAGACACCATGTCCACAGCTGAAATTGGCCGCTCAGTGGGAACCGTGCTGGATGATCCAGAAGCCCAGATTATTTGTCTAGACGTAGAACAGGAATTAGTCTTTGGCATGGAAAACTATGGTGTGCCACCGGCAGAAATGGAGCAACGGATGCAAAAAGCCCTGGCCAGTGTCGGTATTGCTCATTTGCTTGGCCGTTCCACCGCATCTTTGTCCGGCGGGCAGAAACAGCGGCTGGCTATTGCCGCAGCGCTGGCTATGCTACCCGAGGTATTGGTTTTGGATGAGCCAACCTCAGAGCTAGATCCCCTGGGCAGTGAAGAGGTTTTTCGAGTGTTAAAGCAGCTTCATCAGGAGCAGGGTATGACCATCCTGGTAACGGAGCAAAAAACAGATTTATTGGCCCGCTATTGCGACCAATTGGTTATTCTCCGGGAGGGTGAAATGGTGTTGTCCGGTACACCGCGGGAGGTGTTTCAACACCAAGATATTTTTGAGTTAGGGGTAGCCCTACCCGAAGTAACGGAACTGGCCCGTCGATATTATCCACAGGCCGAACCACCCATTACACTGGATGAAGGGGTTCAATTTTGTCGCAATGTAATTCTATCCTTCGGAGGTTAACAATGAACCCTGTCATAAAAATAAATGGACTATCCTTTGGCTATGAATTTGGTGATTCGGTTTTGAAAGACATTTATCTGGAAATTTCCCCCGGCGAAATGGTAGCCTTGGTGGGTCAAAATGGAGCCGGTAAAACCACTTTAGTAAAACACCTGATTGGCTTACTACGCCCCCCTGCGGGGAAGGTAAGCGTGGCTGACCTAGATGTGGCGAACACCCGGATATCTAAGTTGTCACGGCAGGTGGGTTATGTCTTTCAAAACCCCGATCACCAAATTTTTCATGACACCGTACAGGCTGAAGTGGCCTTTGGTCTCAATAACCTGGGTTTGCCTCGGGAGGAGGTTGAGCCTAGAGTTACTGCAGCTCTCAGTGATGTTGGCTTAGAACATTTGGCCCATGAAAATCCCCAGCGTCTAAGTCGGGGACAGCGGCAGAGGGTGGCTTTGGCTTCGGTGCTGGCCCTGCGTACGCCTGTTATTGTTTTGGATGAACCCACCACCGGACAGGACTATCAAGAGAGAAAACAGATCATGGCTCTGGTGGAGCAGTTAAATAAAGCGGGGCATACCATTGTTTTCATAACTCACGACATGTCTTTGGTGGCTCATTATGCCAGTCGAGTGGTGGTGCTTTGTCAGGGTCGAATCATTTTAGATGGCGACACCCGGGAAGTTTTCCGACAAACGGATAAACTTGCAGAATCCTTACTGTTACCACCTCAGGTAACCGTATTGGCCAATCAATTAAATGAACCGTTAAATACGTCTGTTTCCCCAGTCATTTTATCAGTGGATGAAATGCAGGATTATTTGCAAAGGGTAAGGGAGGTCAAAAGGAATGGCACGGGTGATTGAGTATATTTACCGAGATTCCATCATACATCAGCTAAATCCCGTAAGCAAATTAGCTTGGGCGCTGGGAGTTATGGTGCTGGCCTTGACTTTCAATGATCCCTATTACCTGTTGGCCTTGTTACTATCGGTGGGGCTGGTTGGTTTAACAGGACGAGTACTGAAGGATTTATCCGGTGTTATGAAAGGCCTGAGTATCTTTGCTTTGATCCTTGTTCTCTTACAAGTGATTTTTTACCATGGAGCATACCAGGAAGCCATCGCTTTGGGCATAGCCATGGGACTTCGTATGATGACGGTGGTGCTGAGTTTTTTAGTTTTTCTAAGCACCACTCAGTATAAAGATATTATTCTGGTACTTACTGAAAAAATGAAACTCCCCTACGATTATGTGTTTATGTTCATGACCTCGCTGCGTTTTGTGCCCACCTTTTTAAATGAAGCCATCCAAGTGGGTTATGCCCAGCAGGTTAGGGGGTGTCCCATCGATAGCGGCAACCCTTGGCGCAAGATGAAAGCCTATATTGCGGTGGCCCTACCTCTCGTTTTAATCTCTCTAAAAAAAGCAGAGAGGCTGGCCATTGCTATGGAAACCAGGGGCTATGGCAGTAATAACCGAACCTATTATAAAGAACCAGTCATCAGCACTTTAGACTATTTTGTAATATTTCTGGTGGTTATCCTGATTATTGGTGCAATTATTTTGAGATGTAAGGGTTTAGGAGTTCTTCACTAGTAATGGAGGTAGTTTTTATGAAAAAACTATTAATGGGAAACGAAGCCATGGCCTATGGTGCTATAGAAGGTGGCGTTCAGGTAGTAACCGGCTACCCGGGAACTCCCTCTTCAGAGGTATTTACGAGCCTAGCAGCAATGGCTAAGGAAAAGAAAATTGTTGCCCAGTGGTCAGTAAATGAAAAGGTAGCTTTGGAGGTAGCAGCCGGAGCGGCCTATGCCGGAGCCAGAGCTATGGTCACAATGAAACAAGTGGGGCTTAATGTAGCTGCTGATCCTTTAATGACCCTGGCCTATATCGGTATTAAGGGTGGTTTGGTACTGGTGGTGGCCGATGACCCGGGTCCGCATAGTTCTCAAAATGAGCAGGACACGAGAAGGTTTGCCAGCTTTGCCAAACTACCGGTGCTGGACCCGGCAGACCCCCAAGAGGCGTTGATCATGGCCAGAGAAGCCTTCGAGATATCCGAAAAGTTAGGATTGCCGGTGCTGCTCCGTCCCACCACCCGCACCTGTCACGTTTGCCAGGATGTTGAAGTGTCTGAAGCAGTATTACCGACGCAAGAGCCAGCAGGCTTTGAAAAGAGCCCAGGGTGGGTTATTTTTCCAAGCCTTGCGGCCAAAAGGCATAGTTGGCTCAATCAACAGCAGGATGTAGCCCGCGAATTATTTGAAAGCAGTTCCTTTAACCGCATCGACCCTGGAACTGGTCGACAGGGGATCATTGCCGGGGGCGTAGCCTACCATTATGTAAAAGAAGCTTTGGCTTTATTAGGTTTAGATATACCGGTGCTCAAGATAGGGACTCCTTATCCCCTGCCAATTAACGTAGTGATGAAATACTTGGATAAATTAGATCGGGTACTGGTGGTGGAAGAACAGGAACCTGTAATAGAAGATCAATTAATTCAAATGATCTTTCATCATCGGAGACCGGTGATTTTGCGAGGGAAATATAATCGGTTTGTGCCCCGGGAAGGGGAGTTGGATACCGGCAAGGTGAAAGAAATCATAGCGGACTTTTTAAAAATTGAGTTGCCAGATCATAAGAACGTGTTTAATCCACCTCCGCTACCGGTTCGACCACCGATATTATGTGCCGGCTGTCCCCACCGTGCTTCCTTTTATGCGTTTAAGCAGGCAGCTTTAGGAGCGGATGCTATTTTCACCGGAGATATTGGCTGTTACACCCTAGGCAATATGGCCCCACTTCACGCTGTGGATACTTGCTTATGTATGGGGGCCAGTATTACCATTGGCAGTGGCTTACAGATGGTAGAAACAAACAAAAAAGTGGTGGCTTTTCTGGGGGATTCTACCTTTTTCCATACCGGTATTCCGGGGCTCATCAATGCTGTGCACAACCAGGCGAAACAAACTGTGGTGGTGCTGGATAATCGCACCACGGCCATGACTGGGCACCAAAGCCACCCGGGCTTACCACGCACCGCTATTGGTGAGCCAGTGGAACCCTTGGATATTGCTCGATTGGCAGAGGCCTGTGGGGTTGGCTTTGTTCGTGTGGTTGATCCCTACGATTATGCAGCTTCCCTGGAAGTGGCCCGGCAGGCACTGGCCTATGAGGGTGTTGCCGTAGTAGTTATGCGGCGGGAGTGTGTGGCCATAGTGAAAGGTGGCCAGACAGCCAGAATGATTGACTCGGAAAAATGCTTGGATTGTGGTTTATGTATAGAGGAACTGGGTTGTCCGGCCATTGCCAAAGGAGAGGAAGGCCCAGTCATTGGAGCTTCCTGTACTGGCTGCGACCTGTGTCGTCAATTATGTCCTTCCGGAGCCATTATCGAAAGAGGTGGAGCAAAATGAGATTAGACATTGTGATAACTGGTGTCGGAGGTCAAGGAAATGTACTGGCTTCCCGTATTTTGGCCAAGGCAGCCATGGAATGGGGCTTACCTGTCCGCACCTCCGAAGCTATTGGTATGGCTCAGCGGGAGGGCGTGGTGATGAGCCAGGTCCGCATGGGCGAAGGAGCTTACGGTGCTCTGATACCGGATGGTAGTGCGGACGTTTTGCTGGGTTTTGAACTGGCGGAAACCATTCGGGGGTTAGCCAAGTTGAAGTCCGGAGGCGTGGTCATTGCCAATCGCCAGACCATCTATCCCGTGTCTGTTTCATTGGGATTATCACAATATGAACCAGAGCAGATGATCTCATACCTGGAAAATACCGACGCCCATTATCATTTATTGGATGCCACAGCACTGGCAGGTGAGGCTGGCACCTACAAATGTACCAATATTGTCATGCTGGGAGCCTTGGCTTCCCTGGGGATACTGCCCTATGATGAAAAACATTTAAAACAAGTCATGCTGGATGTAATACCGCCGAAACTGCGTGATATTAATTTGCGGGCCTTTGAATTAGGACGACAAGCTTTGGGGGGTGAATAGGTTGTCTCTATTGATCAGACAAAGGGAAGCGGACTTTGACTATGATCGCCTTCATGAGGAACAAGAAAAAAAACTGCAGACACTTATCCAGCGGCTTTTTCAAAAATCTTCTTTTTATCGGCAAAAATTAGAAGAAGCCGGAGTTCGTCCAGAGCAGATAAAAACGATTCAAGATTTGGCGATGGTGCCCTTTACCACCAAGGCAGAGTTGAGATCAGTATACCCCTTGGGAATGCAGGCGGTGCCAGATGAAGAGGTGGTACGTATCCATTCTTCTTCCGGGACTACGGGTAAAGCTATCATTGTACCCTATACCGCAGGGGATGTGGCCACCTGGGCTGAGATGATGGCCCGCTGCTTGGAAATGACCGGTGTTACCAAGAAAGATAGGATACAGGTAACCCCAGGATATGGGTTGTGGACCGCAGGTATTGGTTTTCAAGCTGGGGCAGAGCGGCTAGGTGCCATGGCCATTCCTACCGGCCCTGGTAATACAGAAAAACAGCTGGAGTTAATGGAAGATCTGCAAACCACGGTACTCATTGGTACATCTTCTTACGGTTTGCTTCTGGCAGAAGAAATTGATAAACGAGGTTTACAGAGTCGTTTGCGTTTGCAAAGGGCTATCTTTGGTAGTGAGCGTTGGGGAACTAAAATGCGCCGCCGCATAGAAGAACTGCTCGGTATTGATACCTTTGATATTTATGGTCTTACTGAAATTTACGGTCCAGGCATCGCTATTGATTGTTCTTATCATCAGGGCATGCACTTCTGGTCGGATCACCTGCTGTTTGAGATTATTGATCCTGTATCCGGTCAACCGCTGCCACCTGGTGAGCAGGGAGAACTGGTGATTACTACTTTGAGTAAAGAGGGCATGCCCCTGTTGCGTTACCGTACCCATGACATCACCCGGCTTCGTACAGATAGCTGTCCCTGCGGTTCTCCTTTTCCGAGGATCGACCGGATTCTGGGCAGAACAGATGACATGGTTAAAGTGAAGGGGGTTAACATCTATCCCGGACAGATTGATCATGTTTTAAAGCAAACAGAGGGCGCAGGCAGTGAATATCAACTAATTCTTACCCGTAGCGAGGGTAAAGACCGTATCCTGGTTAAGCTGGAGGCCCAAGAAGGGGCGGCATTTGAGAAGGTAAGCCAGGATATTAAACGCAATATGAAAACTCGCATTGGTATTCAGAGTGATGTAGAAGTCGTGCCTTATGGCAGTTTGCCTCGGGTGGAAAAGAAAAGCAAACGGGTTTACGATTTAAGGGAAAATAGCAACTGATTTGGAACCCTTTCTATCATTGGCTAGGCTTCTTGGCAGAACTCACAAACCAGACTGAGACCGGCTTTTAAGGGCATTTTTAGCCGAAATCTTTCTTGGGAGCGCTTGTCCAAAACGGCATTCGGAATGTATACCGCACCGGTCAGATGATGAATGGACTCCGGCGTGTTCTCCCGGTCCACCCGGTACAAAAACCTTTGTACCTGCTGATCCGCTGTCGGTTCAATTTGATGGGTTTGCATATGCACAACATCCAGAGGTTTATACGTGGTGGCTGTAGCTACCGTTTTAATGGTTCTGATTTTTCTTTCATAAATGGTTAAGGCGGCATCCACCAGTGCTTTATAAGCCACATTATACTCTAATACCACTGGATAACCGTTAATGGTAGCCAGGGCGGTTCTTTGCAAGCTGCGGGCTAAGGCTGAAAGTTCCGCGGTGCGTAACAAATCATTAAAAATGGTAAACAAGTCATGACTGTGTTCCGGTAGTAGTTCAAAGTCAGTAGCTTGCTGTAGCTGGGTTAGAAGATTTTTAAAATCACCCAGCTTTTTTGTTTTTTTCAGCAGGCCAGGCAGAGTGATATTTCCCTCTTGATCCAGAGCGTCAGCAAGGACAAAACGAATCTTTTCATACCAGTTGGTTATTGGTTCTCCAGCAATAGCTTCCGGCAAATGGACTACATAAATACCGTGGGCGTTAGCATATTCCCAGGCAGGGTAAGAAAACTTCCCGGCCACAAAGATACCTCCGACATAGTTCACGGTGAGGGTTTCTTTTACTTTTTTCCCTCCGTATATTCGGTGGAATAAATCCCCGCGGTTGTTGTCCAGCAAGTCTCGGATTAGCTCTCGGCGAGAGGGTAGAGTTTGTTCCAGATCCAGTAGAGTGGCTTTCAGATTTCGGACTAACTGCATATCATTGTCGGGGTCCGCCAATTCAGGCCCTCTGGCAGCGACCAGTAGCACGGTATTTAAACTGAAGGGGCTGTTGTTTAAGTCGATGCCTATTACACCGACCTGATGCTGGGTTCCACGACCACCTAATTTTCGGCGGGGTACGCCAGCAATGTAGCCGTTGTTCCGCAGGACGTAGGCTACCATATATTCAAAGATCTTGTCCCCGGCAATCATAAGAGACAATGGACACCTCCAAGATGATAAATGGTTATTCTAAGTATGGCCAGTTTGCAAAACTCTATGTCAAAGTTCCCAGCTATTGTTAGGAGAAAACATAAATAATCTTAGGGGATTAGGATCATATTATAATCACCGGACTGGTTGCGCAACCTAAAGGCCTTTGCCTTGGTCCGTTAAAAGAAACCCTCCTAGGATTGGGAGGGTTTCTGGATTTTTTAAAATTGTTTTTTAAAAACCACCCCAGGGTTTTGCTTTCCTGTAAGCGTATTCTTTAGCCCATTGTTCTGCTTCGGAGGAAGCTTTAAAAACCCTCCGGTCTCCAGCACCCCTGACACAAAACTCCGCCAACCACATGTGCCCATCGTTATTCACTTTCCAATAGGTATTTAAATGGTTGTTACTGGTCTCACCATAGCCCTGTTCTTCTATGAAGGGGGTTGGCTTAAGATATTGACGGTTACGGGGATTGATTGGAAATAATTTATTGATCAAACTAAACCACTTCCTCTTGTAACAATTTATATGATTATAAAAGATATGTATTGGGAATTGTCCATAGTTCTGTTAATATCCGGTAAAGGATTTTGAATAGGCAAGAATTTTGATCACCTTATTCGCTACTGTTGGTTAATGCATTTGTTGCTCATCCCTCAAATTTTTAGTAACCAAATACTGCATAAGTGGGTCAATGGCCTGTAAAATGTCTAGATTCGTATGGAACAAGGGGTATTTAACCGGAGCACTCCCCAAGAGGGAAATAATTCTATCTAAATCCTTGTTATCCAAACGATCCCATAACTGACGGATACGAGCTTGCCTTTCTAAAATGTCATAAAATAAACTCACGTTTTTTTCAAAGCTACTTCCCAGAGCAATGGCACGGGCTGCTTCCACACCGCTGGCAACGGAAAAATAAACTCCTTGTCCGAAAAAGCTGGTAACAAACCCACCACTGTTACCAATCAAAAAAGTATTTCCTATCCGATGTGGGAAAGCCAGACCCATTTCATAATCAATATCCCAATGCATGACAATCTCTGGATTTATTTTTTTCCCTTGGATAAAGATAGACCAGTGTTTGGACAACTCTTCCTGGGTGATATAGGGAACCATTAATTGTAAAGAAGCTCGTTCCGCGCCGAGGGGTATCATAGAGGCAAAGCCGCTTTTGGTATAACAGGTATTAAACCAGTAGCGAATTTCCTCGGGATTAAAACGACCTAAAATGGTAGCACCTCGTACCCAGGTCTGGAGTTTACTTTGCCAAATACCGAGGCTTTTGGCGTATTCTTTAGTACCGTCGGCTACCACCAGATAGTCAAACTGCTTTAACAGACTCTCTATCTTAACGTGCTGTTCAAAATAAATGGGTGTTTTTAAACCTGCTGCCAATTGGCATTCAATAGAGGACTCTTCTTCGCCCCGACAAACACTGTGACCTAAATTTCCCGTCACGGTGTACTCAGCATGAGGACCCTGCACCCGTAG
Source organism: uncultured Desulfotomaculum sp. (assembly GCA_946411205.1). GTDB lineage: Bacteria > Bacillota > Desulfotomaculia > Desulfotomaculales > Desulfotomaculaceae > Desulfotomaculum. The sequence goes on along the minus strand of CAMKDG010000030.1, from coordinate 1,706 downwards.
CATAGTAATTTCACTAATGGGTTTAAGCTCTATGCCATATTGTTTTTTGAGTGATTTTATTTGATCTTTCACCGGTCTTAGGAGGAAATTTAACAGTACCGGTGCGAAGGGAAAGGGGCTACCGATTCGGCTTTTTTGTTCAAAGATAACCGGCTGAATACCCTGCTTCTCCAATTCTAAGGCACAGGAAAGCCCGGCTATTCCCGCCCCAACGATGGCAACTTTCATGATTAGCTCTTACCTCCCTGTGATGTACAATAATGAAATCATTTAATATTTTTCGCTGAACGGCTAATAATATGCTTAAGAACATAGTTTTATAAATTTGGGGGTGTACCACTTGACACAGCTTACCCAGGATGATATTCAAAACAATACCTTTAAAAAAGCCTGCGATATGGAAGAACTGCTGCAAGCTAAGTTTGCCTATGTTGCCAAACAAATACAGAATAAAGAACTTAAAAAATTATTGAAGACTTTAGAAATGACAGCCCAGGGGCACCTAGCGGAGTTAAAGCAAGAAATGAAAAAATTAGATGTAAAATAGGAGGTTCTATGGATAGCTTAGAGTTTTTAAATGATGTGTTGGAAGATAAAATTAGAAGCCAAGTCTTTTATAATGATGCTGCTGTGAAAGTGAGAAATCCCTCGGCCCGACAATTATTTATAAAATTAAGGGATGAGGAAATGCGGCACATTGATATTTTACAAAAAGAAGTGGTACTCATGGAAAACAAACCCTTCGTAGTAACTAAAATATTAGCCAAAATTAAAAACCAATAATTTTTTATCATGCTGAGGTTATTGAAAGCAGCATTTTCTTTAGCGATTATCCAAATAGGTAAGTAGCTTAAACCAAAAAGCCACTGCTAAACCGATTAAAGCGGTCAACAGAGTAAAAAACCAGAGATTCATGGACCAAAGTCTCCTTTCAAACATATCTTAGAGTAATTTACCCTCCGGTAGGAGATGTATGCATGTAACATTTGCGGTATTTTTCCGTACTATATACCAGGGTAAATTTTTAGTTTTTAAAGAAAGGGGTTATAGGCAGTGGTAGGTGAACGTGGGTCAGGTTCAAATGCCTTTAGTTTATTTTTAATTTTAGTTCTACTTTACTTTGCACAGCGGGGAGTCTCTGTAAATGCATACTCAGAAAGCAGCAAGGCAAAAGATATTCCAGAGCAGCCTGAAACACCGACGGAAGGAAAACTTGCTGTGGGTCTATCGAACGGTGAAGTGACAGAATATGCTCCAGATTCAGTAGTTTATTTCGAAGAGAATGATTTGGAACCAGTTGTTTCTTTTGAGCTACCTGAGTTTGAACAGATGACGGCCGATCCTGCAGAGTTAGCAGAAGAGGAATGGGTAGCTGTGGAAGAAGTAGAGGAAATAGAAGAGATAAAAGAAATATTTGAAGAATCATCAGAAGAGACTGAGCTTGAGGAAGCATCAGAAAAAGCACCAATCATCGATGTATTCTTCCAAGCACCAGAAGAAAAACCTTTTGATTCTATTGAAGAAACGCAAAACGAGTTTCTTGCACCAGATGAGGTGACAGAGGAACCCCTTGCTTGGAGCAGTGAAGAGGAGTTTATCCAAGAGGAGCAGGAACAACCTTTTATGGAAACTCCATCCACACAGATTACAGCTGAGCCGATCTTGGGGGGACAGGATCATTTGTTCTTAAAGCCGCTAATAAATGA
>CAMKDG010000029.1 GCA_946411205.1 uncultured Desulfotomaculum sp. | reverse complement strand
GTGCAGAGAGGCACCTCTATCGCGTTTTTCTGGTCTAAGTTAACATAATATACATTATCGGAACCATTTTGGGGAATCAATTTTAGACAACAGCTCTTGATGCTCACAAATGTTCTGTGACAAACACAAAATCTCACACAAAACTTCCTATAAAGGTACCAAAACCTACTTTAATGGAGAAATATAATCACAATAGAAAACTATCAAGGCAATAATAATCCTCCCTGGTTCACACAGTTATTTGCTCCTCCCTGCCACTCCGAAATAAACTAAAAAATACGCACACAAAATATTGAAATTATAAAACCTTAAGACTCCATTTTATTAATTCCAGAAGCTAATAGAATTATTTTTACAGGAAGTTTCACCGCCCATATGTCCAATGACACAAATCAACCCTTTTGTTCATTAGTTAATAATTGATCCGTGAATGTTCCATTCATCGGTTATCCCTTCCCTCCCTTGTTGAAGCCTCTATTCTAAGACTGATTTACATGCAAAAACAATCCCGCACCACTTTTATACAGTGATACGGGATTGTTTTTATATCTTTACATTCTATGAGCCATCGGCAACAGGAACAGATAAATGTTAAAGGCCACCAGCACCAAGATCAGGATGGAATAAGGAATCACTGTACTCCTAACCTCTTCTCCTTTGTAATTAGCCTTGGCAATACGGTATGCTGTATAGATAGAGGCTAGAGTACCCAGAGCCAGTAGAGTATACTGCAAGAAGACAATAGTTTCCATACCCACCAAGGCAGCAGATGCCCCCTCCTTCTTGATACCAAACAAAGCCAATCCAGTGAATAGCACGGACTTTCCTTCAGCCAGCAGGTGGAACAGGTTGTGCGCCATATGACCGGCAAAGTCCAATGGGATTAACGCATAGCCAAATTTGGTTAGGTTCATCAACGCATTGTCTGAGTTCTTTAAGGAGGCGAACCAACTGGTTAGGTAGAGAAGAAGTGCTGGAATAGCCATTGCAATGATAAAGGTAACGGTGAAAATAACATCGTTATTGTTGGTGCCCAGTATGCTACCCATCCACTGCTGAATTTCCCCCCACACTTCCAGCATGGTGATGTTCTGTACGAACACGATACCCATAATAACAATAGCCAGGAAGGATTCTTCCAGTTTAGGTTTACGAATAAACCATAGTTCTTTGGTAGGAATTCTTGTAGAAACAGTGATCGAGTCGTTAGGGCAGCTTTTTACACAATCACCGCAGAAGTTACAGCGGGCACTGTTATCCATTGTTTTGGGAAATTCAAACATGGGACACCCCGGAGCCTTTTCACTGCCTTTATAGCAAGCAGAAACGGTACACTTGGCGCAGATTTCCGGTGTACCCCGTAGCTGAAGTGCACCGGCACGGGAATAGTTGCCCGCCAGCCCACCGATAAAGCATAGGTAGCGGCACCATGTTCTTCTTTCAAAGAAGGCACCGGCTACAATGACACCGGTAGTAAGCATTAGCAGCAGTACCCCGGAACCTCTAGGAGACCCTACAATACCCCAAATATGGTCTGCCCAGGTAATCAAAATAAAGAGTGCATCGATAATCCAAATACCGTACTTTTTCAAAAACTTGGGTACCGGACGCTTATTACCAACAAACTTTTGAACCAAATCACTCACCGTGGCAAAGGGACAAATGGCACACCAGAAACGACCGACCAATAGGAAAATCAATGGTATTATGGGCCACCAAAGGACCCAGGTCATGGCTGTACCAAAGTTCTCGTGGGCTACCGGGATGCCAATTAATAATTCATACATAATTACAGCAAACACAATTAGGGTAGGCCATTGAAAGATTCCCGGATACCACTTACTCTTTAATATATTTTTCAGTAGTTGACTGCCTTTATGTTGACTCAACTTAATTCACCCCATTTACACCCTTGTTTTTCAATAACGCAGCAGCAATAAGCACCAGTAAGTTAAAGGCACCAAAACCATAAATCACTGGCCAGTTAGGAGGCGTATTCGGGTCTTGAGATTCCCCTCCGTGACCGCCGCTAGTGGAATCATGACCATCCTTGGCACCTAAGTCATGGCTGCTGTGAGAGGAACCTTGGTCTCCTCCTGCAGTTCCTTCATGCTCACTTGCAGAACCATCCTGGGACATGCCTTCCATATCATGCATATCATGTTCGCTCGTTTGATCCGAGTGGTTCATGGTACTCATATCGTGGCCAGCATGGGGATCTTCGTGATCGCCTGCCGCCATTGCGCTGCCTACTAAGGGACCCGCCACCAGCATGAATGCTAGTAAAATACCAAATAAACCAAACCATTTTAACCTCACATTTTGCCACCCTTTCAATCTATTTTCGTTTTCTCACTAGCTATCTGAGGGCTCGTATATTTTTCACATGGCTATGATACCTGATAAAGTTCACAGGGCTGTTACAAAAGTTTCACGTTTTTGTGATATTAATAAAAATTTGATTGTAGGATACTTTGCTCTCTGATAACAATTGGCAAAAGTTTTATTAGAAGAACTGGCTTGTGCCAAGTCTTTAGACGCCGGCGGAAGCCTAGTTCACCTTATGCATATCGGAAAGTTTATACTTTCTGATATGCCAAAAGAAAAAACGTCCTTTTACAAAGACGTCTTAGACTTTAAAAAACCAGATTTTCATTTTAATCAAAAACTGGCTTTTCCCTGTTTTATGAAAGAAAACATAAAAAAGCCGAGCATTTCAAACACTCGACTTTATTGCATACAGGCTATTATTCTACTGATTCAACGGGAAATCCCATCGTTGTCCAAGCTGCAATACCACCCGTCAGTTCAAGAACATCATAGCCATTCTCCAATAGTATAATTGCCGCTTTGGCAGCCATGTTGCACCATGTTTCCCAGCAGTACACAACAATTGTTTTGTCTTTCGGCAACTCACCCAGCTTTTCCGCAAGTTGGGCCAGTGGAAGATGCTTTGCTCCCGCAATTTTCTGCTTCATAATATGTGGCGGTGCATTACGCACATCAACCAGCAAAAACTTGTCTGGTTCGGCCTTTAATGCATGGGTAAAGTCCATCGGACTCATTGTAGCCTCGACTTTTGCTTTGAAATAATCCATTTTGTTCATTGATTCCTACTCCCTTTCAATTTTATCTAACAATATAAATAATTGCTCGATTTCATCCTGATTGAGCTTTTTCAGAAACACAGCCTCACAACGCTTCATATCGGCCCACAAAGATGTAATTAAATCTTCGCCCACCTCAGTTAAGACAAGACAATAAGCTCTCCTGTCCGTTGGGTGCTTTACACGCATTACAAACTGCTTTTTTTCAAGCTGATCGATTATCTGTCCCATTGTTGTCTGGTCAACCCGTTGAATGCTGGCAACCTCTTTTTGCGTTAAGTTTGGGTATTCATGGATAATCAGCATAGCTCCATTTTGTTTGGATGTGATGTCGGCCCGTAGTAGATAGTTTTCAAAAAGTCCAAACATCCGCTGTGATGCTTTTGCCAACTTAAACCCTAAAGATTCTTCTATTTTCATCTGCATTAATCACCACAAAATATAATCAGTAATACTTATTATAAGTATTACTGATTATATTGACTTTGTCAAGTTTTTGGTTTCAATCGATTACTTTGCTCTTCTCTATTATTTATGCCCTCCCCTATGACCACTATTCATTGGTTGTCTACCAGACATGGCTTGATGATTATGTATCATCTTCTGGTGGTGGTTTTGCTGCATTTGTTCATAATGCTGAGCCATCTGTTGACTGCTTTGGCTCATTTGGGAATTCATGGTTTGTTCATTGGCTGGCATCGGTATCCCTGCAGTATTACCGCTTTGGTGTATGGTTACAGTGGCCTTGGCAGCATCAGTATTCTGGTCTAGCATGGGAGTGTTGTTCATAGGCAGGGCGTAGGCTGCTCCCACCACCGAAACCCCCAAAATTAAAGTAAAAACTCCAGTAATCAATTTCTTTTTGCTTACCATCTGTTAAACCTCCTGATGATTTTTTGGGGAACCCCTAGTTTCAGTTGCTCCCTTTTTCCCTTTTCACCTACTCTTTCGCAAGCAAAAACATTTTTTGGTGGGCCAGTTGCCGGAACATTGTACCAGTTCAAATTATCACAGAAATGTAACATCTATGTAAAAGTTTTGTGAAACCTGCCTGCTACAATTTTATCCTAGGGAGCGATTTATACTTTGTCCTGATTTTTTGTTGACCCACCGAAACAGACTGGTCCATTGCGAATGTCTAATAGCGGAGGAAAACCATGTTTCAATTTACACTCAAGCGATTATTGCAAAAAGCAAAAGACGGCGAAGCAATGGCTAGAGAGGAACTTATTATAAAACACCGGGACTACATCGCCCGGATAAGTTCCCGTATCTGCAAGCGTTTTTTAAGCTGGGAAAATGATGATGAACTAAGCATTGCCCTGTTGGCCTTTAACGAGGCCATTGACAGCTACGATTTTAACCAGAATGCTTCCTTCTCCTCCTTCGCCTACATCGTGATTCAACGACGTCTGACGGATTACTTTCGAAGAAATCCTGCTAAATACGAACTGTTGTTAGCAACGATTCCAGATCAGGCTGAAAATAATATGCTTCTCTTACTGGAGCAACAATCTCACAACTCCTACCAAGAAGGTTTGCAGCAGGAAAGAATGGCCGAAACCATCGAACTATTCCAACAGCATTTAAGCAAGTACAGCATTACTCTGGAGGATCTGGTGCAGTGTTCCCCCAAGCACCGGGATAGGCGAGAAAAATTGTTTCAGGTGGCCATGACCATTCTCCATAATGAAGACCTGCTGGGTTGCCTGCGTAATACCCGGAAGCTACCTGCTAAAGAGTTGGTTGATATTACCAGCCTAAGTACCCGCGTACTGGAAAAGGGACGTAAATACATTATTGCTACGCTACTCCTATTCACCGAGCCGGACCTCTCGGCCCTCCAGAGGTTCACCAAACTATTTAGCTCCGAGACAGAGAGGTAATAACATATGGCAAAAGTAAAAGCAGTGGTTATGGCCCACAGAGACAACTACAAAAATGTATTGGTTTACACCGAAGACGGTCAATACCTGACTACCCGCATCAAGCCGGTCCCGCCAGTTGGCTCTACCATCTATATGAAGCCACCGGTTTTACTAGCCAAGCCCAAAATGTTGGCCGTGGCAGCGGCGGTACTTTTAATCCTCTTCACCGGCTTGATGCCCACTTTCGCTCCTACCCCGGCAGCGGCGGCGTATATCAACCTGGCCTGGCAGCCTGAAATTGGCTTGTGGGTGGATGCAGCAGGCAAAGTCACCCAGACCAATATAGTTGGTCAACCGGACAATGATTTTGCCATCACCTTAAAGGGGCAGGACCTTTACACTGCCCTAGATACGTTATTGCAATACAGCCTGGAGCAGGCTCATTTAGAAAAACAGACTATGGTTATCGGCACCTTGATTAAAATAAATGAGCAAAACCTTCCCCATATAACTGAACAGCAGTTAAAGGATTTCCTATACGGTCAACTTGAAAAGCAGGGCTACCAGGGATCATTGGTGGTAACCAGCCAGCCCCAAGGAATGATCCGGGCTGCGGAAAAGGCCGGGATGCCCCTGGGCAAATACACTGTCTACGAAGAATGTAAACAGCAAAATCAACCGGTAAAACTTGACCTGCTGAAACAGCAGGATGTACCGACTGCCTTATCTCAGGCAGGTATCAAAGCGGGCGATGTCTTTGGTCATCATTATATGGAAGTTAAGGGACATCGGCAAAACCAGGAAAATCACATGGAAAAGGGAACAATGAAACCCGGTGCATCTGGTCAAAGACAAAGTCATTCTCCCCAGGGACATATGGACAGTAGCACTTCCGGCACCTCCTCACATACAGAACATGCTCAGGATAGTCATAAGGGAATGAACAGACACAACTAAAACAGCAAGCCAGGTAGCAAAAATGTCGCTACCTGGCTTGCTGTTCTTATACTCTATCATTCTTACGATTTTCATCTGCTACAAGCCTAAGTCATGGGTCCCTTTAGTCTTTGAAAATCATCCAGTGTAATTTCCCCCTTGGCCAGACGGGTTTTTAAGACCTCCAGCGGTGTAGGGACAGTGGTTTTTCTTTCAGCAATTCGTTCTCTAACGGCTGCTAGGGCCCAAATCACCAGAAGGCTTGGTAAAGTCATGCCTACTATCATCATCAAGGACCAGAGAAAACCTGTGATACCCCCAGCAAACGTCATCATCATAGTTGGCTCACTCCTTTGTTTTCAAGTGTGCCCGTATTTCTTACTCTTAGAATAACAAAGAAGTTTTACAAAGCTATAACAACTGTTGCACATTTTTGTAACACATTACACCTCACAAGTTTGTTTAATCGGCAGCACAATATTAAAGGTAGTTCCTTCGTTTAATCTACTGTCTACATTAATCTGGCCCCCGTGGCCCTCTACAATCCGCTTCACGATGGCTAATCCCAAACCAGTGCCGCCCTGGATCCGGGCACGAGACTTATCTCCTTTGTAAAAGCGCTCCCAAATCAGGGGTAAATCCTCCGGTGCAATGCCTTCACCGGTATCACGGATGCGCAGGTGCACCTGATTGGCCTTCGTGGTCACACTGAGTTCAATTTTACCCCCTGCAGGGGTATGTCTGATAGCATTAGCGATTAGGTTAATCAACACCCTTTCGATACGGTCACTGTTACAGATGACAGAAGGCAGCTTCTTTTCTATGCTCATTTCCATTTGTAACCCTTTTTCAATAGCTAATTGGGCTAGCTTTCGCTGCACCCGGTCGATAATCTCCCGTAAATTACAAGGTTCTTGATCAAACGCAAAGTTCCCCTCTTCCATACGCTTTAGATCCAATAAATCATTAACCAGCCGCCTTAGGCGATTAATTTCATCTAAAATATTTTGCAGATATTCATCCCGTTCCTGTTCCGTTTTCACCAACCCATCAATCATGGTTTCGGTAAAACCCTGCATAACCGTTAGAGGTGTTTTGATTTCGTGGGCTACATTGGTGACGAACTCCCGGCGAATTTGCTCCTGCTGTTCCAATTGGCTGATTTTTTCCTGCAAGCGAGAGGCTAAGGTATTGAGAGAGTTGGCTAGTAGGCCAATTTCATCGTTGCTTTGAATATCCACTCGCTGTTGATAATTGCCACTGGCCATTGCCAGAGCAGCTTTGTTCATTTTTACCAAGGGCTTTGAAAGGAACCTAGAGAAAAACAAACTTAATAAGGCAGCTAGCATAATGCCTCCGACGGCGGTGTAGATGGCCAACCTTTGCAATCGCTTCAGTTCGTCAGCAATGGGTTCTAGGGGAGCATGGATCATGACCGCCCGCTCCATATTAGTAGCGTCTTTAAAGGGAATGCCCACCGATAATACGTCAGTATTAAAGTAGGGGTTGTTGCCCTTGTGTACCACGGCCTGACCTTGGTAGAGTTTTTCTAAGTCCTTCATCCTCATGGGCCCATGATGCGGGTGTCTCATGTTCATCTGCATATTCTTGGTACTAATGCCCATCCCTTGACACTGCATGACAATGCCCTTTTCGTTTAAAATCATTACATTGGCATTATACAGGTCAGCAATAAGAGCCACTTTCTGATCCAGTGCAACAGGGTCTTGCTCCGCCCGGGCAATGTCCGCTACCTTACTGCCTAAGGTTGTCAGTTGCTTGACCTGTTGTTCGTAGTACAGACCTTCCATAAAGCTGCTCTGAGCAGCAGCGACAATGCCGATTACCAACAACACCAAAATGGTCATGATCGCCCACAGTTTGGTAACAATGTGGTTAAGCTTCATGGTCCACCTCAAATTTATAACCCACACCCCAAACAGTTTTAATATAGGAAGGAGCACCGTCAGTCCGCAGCTTGTCCCGCAGACGGTTTATGTGGGTATCGACAGTCCTGACGTCACCGTAGTAGTCAAAACCCCAGACTTCCTCTAAAAGCTGCTCTCGGCTATAGGACCTTCCGCTAGAACGGGCCAACAGCGCCAGCAGATCAAACTCTTTGGGGGTCAGTGCAATTGCTTTTTCTTTAACCACGACTTCCCGACTGATTAAATCAATGCTCATACCAGGCAACTTTAAAAGATGTTCTTCTTTTTTCTCCCCAGCCTCTGTCCGACGCAGTACCGCCTTAATGCGGGCCACCAGTTCCCGGGGGCTGAAAGGTTTACCCATGTAGTCATCGGCGCCAAACTCCAAGCCCAGAATACGGTCCACCTCATCGTTTTTAGCCGTCAGCATGATGATGGGCACTTTGGAAACTTTACGGATTTCCTGGCACACGGTTACTCCATCCAGTTTAGGCATCATCACATCCAGCACGATTACATCCCAGGCTTCTGCCTGGAACTTACGTAGAGCTTCCTCACCATTTCTCGCTTCTCCCACCTGATATCCCTCATTGGTTAAATAAATGCCAATGACCTGGCGAATTTTATCTTCATCATCTACCACTAGCACATGTAAAGGACTCATAGTAGAACCCTCCTTCATTCATCCTTTAGGGATTCCTGTGTCTATAGTAAAGGGAAAAATATACTCCTGTCAAAGCTTGCAACTAATTGTCACGAAAATGTTAAATTTGTTAGAAAGGATAAACATTCCTTAAAAATTTTCTTCCTACTTTTATCTTTTTATTTTAGGAGGGTAAATATCAACAAAATGTGATATTCCTGAAACAGTTTTGTGAAACTTCTTTGCTATAGTACTAAATATAAATTAAAAATTATTCGATGGAGGAATGAATCATGAAACGTAAAATTACTGCCGGTATCGTAACTCTTGCCTTAGGTGCCCTACTGGTACCTGCTGCTTTTGCTGCCAGCGATAGTACCCAAGCAAACACTGCACCTACACCACCCAGCACCCAAAACCAGCAATACTTTAATCAAATGTTTGACTGGCATAAAACCCAGTTGGACAATGCTGTTAAAAACAATCAATTAACCGAAGATCAAGCCCAAGCCTGGAGCCAGCACTTTGACCAAATGAGAGACTTTCATAAGCAGTACGGTATGGGTAGGGGCTCTGGCATGATGGGTAACTGTAACGGTTATGGTTATGGCCCCGGTATGATGGGTAATTTCAACACCCCTGCCAATAAGTAAAATGTAGCAATTAGGAAAACGCCCATCCCCCCATCTAATGGGTGTTGAGCGTTTTCCTTATTTGTGGGGGACAAATTTAGCCTTGTTATCAGTGCCTTGGTGATGGAATAGAGTCGTAAGAGCTATGGTGAAACATTTTTAAGTAACAACCGTCTAGTAAGATGTAAGTAACTTTTCCAAAAGGAGACGACAACATGAACTTTAAAAATGTACTTGCAGGATTTTTATCGGTTGCTATTTTATCAGCTACATCCGTGACAGCTTTTGCGGCGACCACCGGAGATTTACAAATTACTAACGATATAGCGAGCACTGAAGTAAGTGCAAAACAATCATATTTTAACTCTTTTACCGGCACAGTTAAAGAAATAAGAGATTCTGAAAGTATGAAAGGTTCAAAATTTATCACGGTGGAAAGTGAAGGCGGGGCAACGTCCACCATCGTCGTATCTAGTGACACCTATGTTGTGAATCATGCGGAAATCATTGTAGGTTCGGTAATCACCGGATTCTATGATGCCAACGCGCCTATGTTAATGATTTACCCGCCCCAATACAACGCCAAAGTTGTTGCTGTTGAAAACAAAGAGCAAAATGTTAAAGTAGACGTCTTTGACAAAGACTTAGTTAGTGCCGACCATTCTTTAAAACTCAATATTAATGAGGATACAAAAATTGCCTTAGAGGATGGAACGGTTTATGACGGCGAGCTCGCCAATAAAACGCTGGTCGTAATTTATGGTGCAACTACTAAAAGCATCCCCGCTCAAACAAACCCAAGCCAAATTGTGGTGTTGCAGGAAAAGGCAGTTCCTCCCCTGCAGAATGTAACAGAAGAGGAAAAAGCAGCAGCTATTGGAGATATTTCAACCAAAGAGATCATTGTGAACAACAAAAAAATAGAAGCCCCGGCCGCTTATATGAATAACCAAGGCACGGTCATGGTACCACTTCGTGCCATCTCAGAAGCACTGGGATTTGCTGTAACCTGGAGTGCCGAGTCTCAAAGTATTCTGCTCGGCAATGGTATCTCTTTAACAGCAGGCAAAGATTACTATACGTATATGAAAACCTCTCCTATTCAACTGGGAACAGCCCCGGAATTAGTTGATGGAATAACCTTTGTGCCCTTACGCTTCTTCAAGGAAGTAACTCGCATGAATAACGCCTATGTGTTTGAATCCCAAATTGTCATAGATAATGAAACCCCTATGCAATAATCTACCCATAATGTAGCAATTTGGCTCAACCAAAACTATAAAAACCCCTCTCCACTTCTAGATGGTTTATCTTACCATCCAGTTGGAGAGGGGTTTTTTACATATTTATTACAGATCAAAATCCCCAGACGCCTCAGGCTGGTAAAGCAATTTCTCCACTTTCAACTTCACCACGCCATCCGGTACTTTCCATTCCAGCACATCGCCGATCCGGTATCCTAAAATCGCTGTACCTACCGGAGCTAATATAGAAATTTTATCATTCAGCAGATCTGCCTCTTCGGGGTAAACCAGAGTATAAACCATTTCTTCTTCAGTATCTAAATCTTTTAATAACACCTCTGAATTCATCGTGATCACATCAGGTGGTACCTCTTGGGATGTTACTATATTCGCTCTGTCTAATTCCTGTTCCAAGTTAATCAAATACTCTTTATTACCAATATTAAACTCTTTTTCTTTATCAATTAGCTTCTTTAGCCTAATTTGGTCAGTATTTGTGATATAAATGATTCGGGACATCGTATCAACCTCTCTTCTTTTCCTTGTTAACTTAGCAAGCTAAAAAATTCACAAAAATTCATAAAGATACAGCGACTATCATAGGGAGGATAGTCGCCGATAAAAAATATATCTAGTTAGCCGTTCCGAAGTAACTTACTTTAGGTCATTATATTAAATATTGGTGCCTAAGTAAAGCTAAATAATGGTGTTTATAATTATAATCTTTTGTCATTACTATTTATATAGTGACAAATTATTTGTCAGCTTATAATATTACACTACAGTAAGCATAATACATCCTGTTAGAATTGAAAGAAGAAATATGAGGGTTTTTGTCGAAATTCTTTGGTATAATCATTATTGAAACCCCTTGCCTTTTTTTATTCATCTAAATCTTACATGGAGTGATCAATCTTGCTGATACTAGTCATTAATCCTGGCTCTACCTCCACCAAGATCGCTGCTTTTCAAGATGAACAACTTCTCTGGAAAGAAGTCATCGAGCACCCGGATCAAGATATTTGCTCCTTTACCAAAATCGCTGATCAATACCATTACCGAATGGAAGCGATCATAACGGTCCTCAAAGAAAAGGACTGCCAATTAAAGCAATTCCGGGCCATCGTAGGCCGGGGTGGTTTATTAAAGCCCCTGCCCGGAGGAACCTACCTTGTGGACGAGTATTTAGTTAACGAGTCACACAAGGCTCCTGGCGGAGAACATGCTTCCAATCTGGGTGCTATTATAGCTTACCATCTAGCCCAGTCTGTCAATATTCCTGCTTATATCGTGGATCCGGTAGCTGTGGACGAAATGCAGCCGGTAGCTCGCCTGTCCGGTCACCCTAATCTGCCACGTATGAGTCTATCCCACGCATTAAATATGAAAGCTGTAGCCCGTAAGGTAGCCCGGGATCTTGGTCAAAGTTATGAAGATATGAATCTTCTTATCGTTCATCTGGGAGGGGGCATCTCAGTAACCCCTCACCGGCGGGGACAAATGATTGATGTTAATAACGCCAATAATGAAGGACCCTTTTCTCCGGAGCGCTGCGGTACTCTACCGTCTGCTCAGTTGATCAAATTATGTTATGCCGGCAAGTATACTGAAAAAGAAATGTTGACTCAAGTTCTTAAGGAAGGCGGCCTGTATGCTTACCTTGGGACCAAAGATGCCCGGGAAGCAGAAAAACGCATGACTGAGGGAGACGCCCAGGCAAAATTAGTCTTGGAAGCAATGTGTTACCAAGTGGCCAAAGAAATCGGTGCCATGTCTACGGTGCTAGCTGGCCAAGTAGATCATATTGTCCTTACTGGTGGCCTTGCCCATTCTCAATTTATCACTGGGGAAATTACCCGACGGGTCTCCTTTATTGCACCGGTGACCCTGGTTCCCGGTGAGGAGGAAATGGAATCCCTAGCCTTGGGCGCACTAAGAGTATTGAAAAAAGAAGAAGCAGCTAAAATTTATCGTATGTAACTAGATCCCCACTCAAATTGTCTGGTAAGGAGTGTTGCTGATGCAATTTAAGAACTTTGATCAAGTTCTGGAAAGCGTAAAAAATTTACCCAAGCTCCGGGTCAGTGTGGCCAACGCCCAAGACGAAAAGGTTTTACTGGCCCTCAAAAAAGCCATGCAGGAAGGTTTTGTCGAACCTGTCCTCGTGGGTTCCCGTAGCGAAATTGAACGGGTTGCTTGGGATGTTAACTTTGATTTAAAAGGTATTGAGATTTGGGAAGCAGACGCCCTGGGAGCTCCGGTACTAGCTGTTAAACTAGTCCGAGGCGATTTCTGCCAGGTATTGATGAAGGGACTGGTGAACAGCAGTACTTTCCTAAAAGCAGTATTAAACAGTGACTGGGGTTTACGTACAGGGAAGCTTCTTAGTCATTTAGCTGTTTATGAGGTAAAAGGCTACGACCGTCTACTCTTTTTAACAGATGGTGGCCTGAATATTGCTCCAGATCTTGAAATGAAGAAACATATTTGTCAAAATGCCATTGACTTTGCCCATTCCCTGGGCATTCCCCTACCAAAGGTAGCTGTTCTCTCTGCCAATGAGCAAGTTAACCCTAAAATGCCAGTCACCCTGGAAGCCCAGCAAATTAGTCAAATGGCCCAAAAAGGTGAAATTACCGGTGCTCTGGTGGCTGGACCCCTAGCCCTGGATATCGCCATTAGTAAGGAAGCTGCTGAACACAAGGGAATTAAAAGTCCGGTGGCTGGACAGGCAGATATCTTGCTGGTTCCCAATATTGAAGCGGGTAATCTGTTAGGAAAATCCATTACATATTTTGCCGGTGGTTTAATGGCAGGGGTTGTTTTAGGTGCCGGAGCACCTGTTGTCCTCCCCTCTCGGACAGACACTCCCCAGGGTAAACTGCTTTCATTAGCACTTGCTTGCCTAGCCAAACACGGCATGAATAATCAGGATAATTTGTGCTGCGAACAAATAACCGGATAACCCGGTTTTGCTCCAATGAGCTATCCTTTAACATGGCTCTATTTTTAAAACATAATATTACTTGATTAGAGGAACTAAGCATACTATGCCGAATTTTAAAACTAACAATTAATTACGAATTTTTAATAATTGTTGCTAAGCAAATTGACTCTATGCTTAAAAATGTTTCTGTTGGTATTAATTGTAGGACAAACTTACTTTCTGATAGCACAAAAATGAAGCCACCTTAAGATTTAAATTAATTGTCCGATATTACTTCTAAAAAATGATATTTAAGAGGGGGGTAATAATGTATGGAAAATACGACTGGTGATAAAAATGTAGCACCCCCAAATGTACCGGTTTCGGTTCCTAATTCTATCACCACCGAAAGAAAGGGCTTGGCCTGGGTAAAAGATGGTAAGATAATTGTCCAAAACCCGATAGGTGATACTGCCAAGGCTACTCTTATCCCATCTCAGGAGGTTAAGGTCGTAGTTAATGGCAACCCTGTTACCGGTAAAACGGAATTATCCCAAGAAGATATTATTGAAGTTACATGTATTAGTCATACCGAACCTGGTCAGATCAAGGTTCTGGTTTCCCCAGACAAATTGAATGGGATTCTTGAACTAAGAAATGAATATATGAGTACCTTTGAGTTGGTCGATAGCCAACCAGCCAATACACTAACACTAAAGACAAAACGTAAAAGAGAATTGATTTTTAACCATACTAAAGAATCTCTACTTGAATTGCTTCATGCCAACAACGTGATTTATGGCATTGATGAAACTGCCTTGGATGATCTAATTAATAATCCCGAGGATGGCATGGTGGTAGTAGCAAGGGGACTCGCGCCCGGTGCTTCCACCGACGATTATATTGAGCTATTATTTGACCAAAAAAGCAACCTTCCCTCAGAAAATTTTGCAGGAAAGATCCTTTTTAAAGAACAAAGCAATATACTATCGGTCACAACTGGCGAAACTTTAGCCCAAAAAATTCTCGGGCAAATTGGCACCCCTGGTATTACGGTCTTTAATCGGCCCTGTGTAGCCCGGGAACCAAAACGAATTGAACTATTAACAGGACCTGGTGCAGAAGTCAGTGAGGATGGCCTTAAAGCCAGTGCTACCAATGATGGACAGCCAAAGGTGAAGAAATCTGCCGGTAGCATAGTTATTTCTGTGGAACCAGTACTAACGATAAATGGAGATGTTAACGTAAAAACCGGCAACATCCGCTTTAAGGGTGACGTTAACATTATCGGCTCCGTAGAAAATGATATGAGTGTCAGTGCCACCGGCAATATTACAGTTAATAACCTTATCACCAAGTGTAACATTATTGCCGGTGGTGATATCACCATTAAGGGAAATATTGTTAACTCTGAAGTTGTCAGCGGTGGTTTTATTGTATTGTGTAATACCTTAAAACCTTTGTTGGGAGATTTGTTAAAAGTCTTGGAAGATCTCTATATTTCAGCTTCTTTAATGATGGAAAAACTTCCAGCTAAGTCAAATGTTATTTTTGGTAATATTTTAGTATTATTAATTGAAAAGAAGTTTATCCACTTCCCCGCTTTACTTGAACGTACCAGCAAAAAGTTAAAACAGCTGGATTTAAAATTACTAGGCGACTTCGAGAATACTTTAGAAAAAACAATTGCTAGCTTGACTGGTATCAACATCCTACATTATAAGACCACTGCGGATTACCAGCAGGTACTGCATGAACTAAACAAGTTCTTTTATTTCATAGATTCCCTTATTAGCAAACGAAGCTTAGTCAATGTAAAAGTAGCTTTAAATTCTGTTATCCGCAGTTCTGGAGATGTTATAGTCAGTGGAGGATTATTTAATACCCACGTAGTGGCCGAAGGAAATGTAAAGGTTGATGGCATTGTACGAGGCGGTATTATAGAAGCGCTAGACGATGTAAGAATTAAGCAAATTGGCTCTGAAATGGGTACTAAATCGATCGTTAAGGTAGCCAGTGGTAAAAAGATAAAATTAGATTATGCCCTTGACGGGGTGTCGGTTCAGGTTGGTAAAATGAGTCGTATTCTGGACAAGCCTCTGAAAAATATTGAAGTCTCTTTAGACGAGGAAGGTTATCTGCAATTTAAATAAAATGGGCCAGTTGGTAAAAAACCAACTGGCTCTTTTTATTCTATATCTTCTATATCATCCCTTGTATCGTCATTAAAAAAAATATATAAAACCATAATACAGGCGATTAATGGAATCAGCACCCAGGCATTCTCATAACTATAGCACCTTATGACAAAATAAAGCAGCATTGTTATTAAAAAGCACGGCAAAAGACTAGCAAAATATATGACAAATTCTTTTACGGTGGGATTGAGAATTATTTTCATAATCATGCCTCGTTCCTAAAATAACAATCTTACTAGTTATTTTAGCATAGAAAAATTTCTACACAAGACATTTAACAGAATATTAAAACATTTGACAAAGTTAATCTCTTTAAAATGACAAATTTATTTTATAATTAGCAGCGAACACTTTCCCTCCGCAATTACCTTTTCTTTGACTCTGCTAGATGTATTACCCGGGGCCTTGGGTTTTGTCCCGAGAATTAATAAATCGTAGCTGCCTTGTCTTATCTCAGCGGCAATTACGTCCGCAGGTTTGCCATCCCGCACCTTCCATTCCATTTTAATTTCAAGAGTATTGGTCAGCTTACTAAAATAATCATATACCTCTTTTTGTTTGGCATTGGCCATATCATGAATGTATTGAATGAATTGATCCTTGGTAATTGCACTGGCCAGTTGATCCACATAACCATAATGGTCAAGACCTGTTTCAGAAACATGAAGTATTGTTACGTTAGGCTTGATCAGCTTAATACATTCGGTAAGCTCTATTGAAAAGTTCTCCTTTTCTTCTCCATGTACTGCAATTAAAATGTTTTTATACAAAGAGCCTCCTCCTCCCACTCTCACCTGAGAAATTTGATACTTTTTGCAAGTGTAAAGATAGTATGACAGGGTAGGTTAAAATTTAACCTACCCTGCCGTTTCTGGGAAAATTCTAATTTAAGCCATTATTTTAGCTACAAGCAACAATACTATACCTAAAGAAATAACCATATAGTCTTGCTTTCTAACCTTACGGTCAGCAGCTCTTTGTTCATCAAGTGCGCTATTTTTTTCAGTCATTTAGAAGCACCTCCACTTTTATATTCCAACCTGTCAACTACCTAAAAGGGAAGCAGATATTTTACGATCAGCAGAGCGATTACAGCCTTAATGGCACCTACTATAAAGCCTAAGATAATACCGTCTTTACCTGCTGCTTTCATATCGGAGAATTTCGTGGTCAAACCAATGCTCGCAAAACCTAACGCAAAGCACCAGTTCATGGTTTCACCAGCAAACTTTACTTCTTCTTTGCTAAAGAGACCAGCAGTGTTCGCTAAAACTGCAACTAAGAAGGCCAGTACGAATACCGGGAATTTATCCAAAATAAACTGAGATTTGTTGATGCTGCTAGTCGCTTGAGTATCGCTTTTCAGCACTAACATAACTACATACAGTACAACAAAGGGCAGTAATACAACACGACCCATGTTATAGATACCAGCCATTAAACCTGCATCATGACCATACGCCATACCAGCAGCCAGAACCTGAGCAGAGTTAACGATACCTACCCCAACCCAAGCACCAAACTGGTTTTGAGTTAAGCCCATTAATTTACCTAAAGCAGGGAAGGTAAATAAAGCGATCAAACCAAAGATTAAGATGGTAGCAATGGTGTAAGCCATTTCCTGGCCTTTCGCTTTTACTGCCGGACCAGTGGCTACAGTGGCAGATACACCACAGATAGAGAAGCCAGCTGCTAAGCAACCTGCTAAAGAATCTGACATTTCATAACGTTTGCGGAGCCAGAAAGTCAACATAACAGTCGCAAACAAAGCAATCGTAATAAAGATCATACTTACAGTACCTACCTTAACTAAAGAGGCTAAGGTATATTTGGTACCCATGATAACAATACCTGTCTTGGTTAAAATGGTAGAATACTTAAGACCGGGTTCTAATACGGAAGGAACACCCATGGTGTTACGAATAATCATACCAAAGATAATTGCTAATAGGATATGGTTTAAAAGGGTTGCTTCAAAAAATGCTTTGTGGTTAGCTTTCAGGTATCCCTCACCCCACATCGCCGCCACTGCTAATAATACTACCAAAATTAGGCCGGGAATTGCTTTAATAAACTGTTCACTAATGCTTTGACTTTTGACCTGACCAACTTGTGTTTGTGCCAAGATCAATACACCTCCATTTTTTGTCTTCCCTTTTTGCTGGTTAGTTAGTTAATTTTATGTTTGTTCTCTCCTCCCTCCAGATAATAAAGTATTAATATACTGAAACTAAAGGTGCTGTATCATGAATCTCTTTAGTCTTTAGGTTAAGAATACTGCGGATTAAGAAACTATCATCTTCATATTTACCAGTCAACTCCACGGGATCTTTGAGTGAGATATCAATTGTTTCGTTATACTTAGATCCTACATATTTACGGAAAACAGTATTAATCTGACCCCGTTCCTTTGTATCGATCAACACTTGACCTTCAATGCAGATTATATCTCCATCAACTGTCCTATTCCATTGCACTTCCAATACCTCGCCATTTATGCTATCAGTCTCTGGTATTTGAGATTCTCTCAGTATTTTGTTTATTCTACCAACATTAAGCATTAGTTTAGGCAGGATGATAATTACTAAAGGAGTCACACACAATAAAAGAATAATAATCCAACCATACCATTTGACAAGCTTTTCCTTTTTAGGTTGTGAGACGTTGTGTTTAAACACTACGCTATCAACTCCTAATCAGCTCCTAATATTTGTTCTTGCTTGTATTCACTTGCACAATCTGTTCTGCACCAGCTATGACGTTACTAGAATCTTAATATTTTCCAAAATAATAATCAATAATCAAGGAAGACTATGAACGTAAGTACTCATCGGATGACACTTTTGTGTCAGTTTACCGATCTTTATTGTGTATTTCATAAGACGTGTATTATGTCTTCTGAAATACACTTAACCAAGCAATCCTTGTCAGCAGCCAAAAGGATTCCGGTATTACTCTGTCGAAACAACAGCATAAAGACATGCTATACGAAGGGATAAATTGCCAAAATGGACGGGATAAAATGACAATTAATAAAAAATATCTAACTATATCCATCATCCTGGTTGTACTATCAATCGCTTGCTGCTTATTTTTGTTAAAAAATATTCGTCAGACGGATCGACAAATTAATGCCTTCCAACAGAATCAAGAGCGTATTGCCCAATTAAATCAATTTATTTTTCACTTAGATCAAACAAGTGGCAGCTTGGGCGATTATCTTCTTTTTCAAGATCAGCAACAGTTAAAAAATTACTATCAGACTGGCTCCAGCTGGCTTACGAATGAAGCCGGTCTCTACGATCCTGAGAATCCTGAACGAAATAAAAAAGTTTTAGAACTTATTGAAACCTATCAAGCCTATTTATCTTTTGTAGAAAGTAAAATCTTAATGAATCAAGGTAACGTTAACGAAGGTGCTGCTTTATTTAAGGAAAACGAAGAATATACCAATAGTCTTCGGAATAAAGTCAATATGCTCTTAAAATCTTATCAGCAAGAAATACATGTTTTTTCTGGGGAAATTAATAGTACTAGTAATCAGCTAAAATATATTGTGCTTTTTGGCTTAATCTCTGCCCTGCTACTACTACCTCCTGTGTTATACTTGATGTTTAAGCCTGCCATTCAGAAAGGGGTGTATTTAAATTATTGCTTTCGTAATACAACAACCTCCCTTCTTTTTATCAACACCACAGGTGTTGTAAAGGATTTAAACAAAGCAGCCCAGGATTTATTTGAATTATTCCCAGAGGCGATACTGGATAAAAATATAGATAAGTTTCCAGAACAGTTTCCCCATCTACAAAGGATTACCCAACCGCTATTTCATGCTTTGCTGTATCAAGAAGAACAACTCAAAGCAAGGGTAACGCTTTATAAAGATGGGCGTCCGCTAGAATTAGCCGTGGATTATATTCCCGTCTTTTTTATGAATCGATTAATCGGTGCCTTATTAATGGCCAGACCGGCCACTGATCAAAAGGACAAACCCCTTTTGTTAGATACCTTGGAGAAAGAAAGAAAGAGAATTTCCATTGAAATTCACGATTGGATTGCCAGATATATGTCTACCATTATTCACTCCCTAGACTTCACTTTAAAATTGCATCAAAACGGAGATTTAAAAGGCGACGAGCTGATCCAAAGGCTGTCCGATCTGCGAAGCCACTGTCAAAATGCAGCCATCGAAATGCGGGGCATTATGAATGATATTCACCCCTATCTGATTGATAAAGTAGGTTTAATTTCTGCTTTAGAATCCTATATCCCGACCTTTGAAAAACTAAATAAAATTAGAGTTTTTATTTTCTACCAGGATCGTGCTTTAAGCATAAAAAAGAAAGATGAGATTATCATTTATAGAATTATCCAGGAAGCTCTCAGTAATATCGTCAAACATGCTAAAGCCACGGAAGTCGATATTAATTTTACCTTAGAGAATGAGACTATGATTATTGAGGTAATCGACAACGGAGAAACCCAGGGGGATTTTATGGCCGGCAAGGGACTCTGGGGTATGAAAGAGCGGGCTGGTCTAATCGGTGCTGAGATTCACTTTGGGCACTGTGAAACAGGATTTTGTGTTACTCTTACTGTACCTATTCTACCAGGAGGTAAACCAGATGGAGAAAATCAAGATTATGTTAATTGAGGATCATAACGTCTTCCGCCAGGGACTTAAGCAACTTCTGGAACTGGAAAATAATATGACCGTGGTGGCTGAGGCAGGATCTTGCCAAGAAGCCCTGGCCAAGCTTACTTCGGATATTGATGTAATTTTGCTGGATATTGGGTTACCCGATGGGGATGGTCTCGATTTAGCTGTGCAAATCAAGAATAAATATCCCACCATTAAACATGTAGCCCTCACCACCTATGATGATCCTGTTTTTATTAAGAAAGCTATGGAGTGCGGCGTTAAAGGATTTGTCCCCAAATATGCGTTCTTTGATGAAATAAAATCCGCGGTACTGATGACAAACCGTGGTAGTTCCTATCTATACCCCGGTTTAAATACAGAAACTCTGCTACATCTTTCAGATTCCGGCTTATCTGAAAAAGAAATGAGTATTCTATCATTATTAGCCAGTGGTAAAAATCAAAAAGAAATTGCTGCAGACTTGTATATGAGCCTTTCTACCTTTCGCAGAAGATTAAGGGATATTTTTACTAAGTTAAATGTTCACTCTGTTGAGGAGGCCCTTACTATTGCAGTAAAACGAGGCATTATTAAGTAAACTTTTCGGAGGAAGCTCAATGAAACAATTCCCCTTAATCCGAACTTTCTTCCCTAGTTTTTTTACGGTATTTCTAATTAGTATTTTCTTAGTTTTTGCCATCATGGAATTTCGTCATACCAAAGATTTAATTACTCAATATGAGGCTGGCATTCAACAAATTGCTTTATATAACACAAACCAATTTCTGAACGAAATAAAAAGCCTTAGTGTTGATACAGCAAAAAAAATCGACCTGGAAAAACCAGAAAATATAAACCAATTTGTAGCTAGTGTGCAAATGAATCCTCTCGTCAAAGATGTGTATCTGCTCGATAAGGAAGGAAACATGCTTGCTACCACCAATAGTGAACCTGGCATCAGTCGCTCTATGGTGCAGGAAGTAGCAAACCTAAAGGGCTACACTACTCTCCTATCTCCGGTACACCTGGATAGTCTATCGAAAAATAAAGTAGTTACCGTGCTAACACCTTTGCAAGTTCTTGACAATAGAGTTTTGGCTATCGATTTTCATTTGGAAAACTTTCAAAATGAAATATTACAAGAATTCCTCAGTAAAAACTACGTTGTTGCTGTTTTTGATCATGACGGAAATGCCGTTGTCTGGCCCTTTGAAGACAAACAACTGAGTAAGCTTAGCCTCAATCAAGAGAGTTTTGTTTATGATAACAAACGATACAATGTGCTTTCGGTACAAACCGAAAATAACATTTGGCAAGTCTATTTTTTCTTCAAAGCTAACAATATCGAAATATTTCGCGCCCTCACCATCCTCCTGCTGGTTTTCGCTTTGTACGTCTGCCTATATGAACTACTGGTGGAGTACTGGGGGGTTAATACCGCTAAAACCTATTTTGAAAACATTGATTTTGCCATCTTTAATCAACTTAATGAAGGGGTCATGATCGCTAATAATTCCGGACGCATTTTGTTTGCCAATGAAACTGCCCACCGCATGTTTGCAGATAGAAAAAGTCTGTTAAGAAATGTCCGGCTTAAGGAAATTCTAGGAAACCTTGATTTACAAAAAGAACATTATGGTTCCTCATCCTTCTCTTTAAAGTTATCTGATAAATTATTAAAGGCCATCCACTCGCCGATTATCAAACATAATAAGATCTTAGGTTCCCTTACGGTAATCAGAAATAAAGACGATGGTGACAACAGTATCGCCCCTATTATGGATAAGGTCTTCGAGAGCATTCCCCAAGGAATCATTTTTGTTAATAAACAGCACGAAATTTCCCATGCTAATCTTATGGCCAAATGTTTCTTTACCAACTTAATTAAAGGTACCGGTATCGAGGTGGTGGACCGAGAGCTGGCAGATTTTATTTACAAGAATATTGATTCTTACTCTGTCAAAAGGGTTACTCTTTCAACTGGCCTTTCCTGTGAGATTACCCCGGTACATGATGAGGATGGTATTTACGTAGGGACGGTTGTTTACATCCTTAGTGATACTCCCCTAATATAAAAATAAATCCTTACCGCAGCTGGTAAGGATTTTTGTTTTATTGGTGAATAACTAACACCATAATAATGATTAAGGTGGCTAAAGACAAGGCCGCATAATCTTCCATTCGCTCCGTAACAAAAGGGGAAAAAAGCCTCGGCTCATGGTCCCTTGCTGGTCTTTTTCTTCTCAATTTGCTACTTTTCAACTTATCAGTCTGCACATTATCATCACCTTACGGATTCTCTGGTATTAGTAAAAATACAACAATGAGCGCCAAAATGGCTTTAAAAAGGGCTGCCGCTGAACCTACTAACAAGGGCTTGCCCCCTGCCCGGGTTAATTCTGAAAAGGATATTTGCATTCCCAATCCCGTTAGGCCGATGGCAAAGAACCAGTTGTAGAGTTTACGAATGGTAATTAACTCCTGTGAGGGTGGAGAAGCTTGGCCGAAAAATCCCAACGAAGTTAAAAATACCATGGCTAAAAAGCCAAGCACAAAAATCGGAAATTTACTGGCTAAACCTGTATGAACGTTTATTTCATCGTCTGGTAGCTGAGCCGTGCGGCTGGTTATGGCTGCCAAACCAAGTACCACAAAGGGTAGAAACACTACCCTGGCTAAGTTATAAATTTCACCGGTCTTCAGGCTTACCGATGCATGATTAGCCGTCCCTGGATCATAAATGAGGCAAACCGCTAAAACCTGTCCTGAACTCAAAATTCCTGTCCCAGACCATACCCCAAATTGGTGGGGACTTAATTCTAAGAGGTGGCCGATAAAAGGAAATAAAAAGATCGACACCACTCCGTAGGTAAGAATAGTCGCAATGGAAAAAACCACATCGGTTGTTTTCGCTCTGACTGCAGGAGCAGTAGCTACTATGGCAGATACCCCACACACAGCTGTACCGGCAGATAATACCGCAGCAGAGGCTGGATCCATCCCGGCACGTTTCCCTAGCCACAAAGTAAAAAGCAAGGTTAAAATGACAAAGGAGGTGATTAAAAGAATCGCTGTAAAACCCAGTTTGGCCACATCTGCCAGGCTGTATAAGGAACCTAATAAAATAACCCCTAATTTAATGAATAACCTGGATGTCGACACACCTGCCATAATCCAATTCGGCAGTGTAAATAGGTTCCCAATTAACATGCCGATTAGAATACTAAGCAAGATATAGTTTAAACGAAGTGCATCAATAAACAAGGTCTTCGTCATAGGGTTTAATTTCAGATAGGATTCTAATCCTGGCCAAGGTATACCGAGGTCCTGACCACCCATCGTTAGTACAGCAATGGCAAACATCAGCAGAATACCGGGGATAGTCTTAATCAAGACTGACGGCTTATTGGAATAGGTCATCTAGCTCTCCTATAAATTATTGATGTCCATATTTCTCATACTATATTATACCAGAACTGTGTATATTTCGATATCAAACAAATAAAAACCCATAAAAGCAATGCCAATAAGCCAAACTGTTGCCAGGTGTAAAAAAGCTTACAGTTGTTTAACCGTAAGCTTTCTTTAATAAATTATCTGCTCTTTGATTAACCGATTTTGGCCATGTTGGTTCTTACTGAATTGATCGAGTTACGTAAAGCAGACATTTCTGTTTCATCCAAATCTAATTCAATAATTTTTTCCACCCCGTTACCGCCGATAATAGCGGGAACACCGGAAAATACATCATTTTCGCCATATTCACCTTGCAGATAAGCCGATACAGGCAGAATACGTTTTTTATCCTTCAAGATACATTCCGCCATTTGCATAACCGAAGCACTGGGGGCGTAGTAAGCACTGCCTGTTTTCAGGTAGTTGACAATTTCAGCCCCACCCTTTCTAGCACGGTCAACCATAGCAGACAGGCGATCGGCAGGAATTAGTTTTTCCACCGGGATACCACCCACATAGGTGTAGCGGACCATCGGTACCATATCATCACCATGGCCGCCCAACACAAAGGAAGTTACGTCTTCAAAGGATACATTTAACTCCCTGGCAATAAAGGTACGGAAACGGGCAGAATCTAAGACACCGGATAAACCAAAGACCCGGTTAGCTGGGAAACCACTGGCCTTGTAAGCTATGTAAGCACTAACATCCACTGGGTTGGTTACCACTAACAAATAGGCATTGGGTGAGTATTTTACCACTTGCTCGGTAACATTACGCACAATCCCCGCATTAATGTTTAAAAGATCATCACGGCTCATGCCAGGCTTACGAGCCATACCAGCGGTAATAACCACCACATCGGAGTTCGCCGTGTCAGCAAAATCATTGGTACCAATAATAATACTGTCATAGCCCTCCACAGGAGCAGCTTCCATTAAATCCAACGCTTTTCCTTGGGGAATGCCTTCTGCCACATCAATCAGGACAATATCTCCCAATTCTTTAGCAGCAGCCCAGTGGGCACAGGTTGCCCCAACATTTCCTGCACCGACAATAGTTATCTTATTTCTTTTCATGGGTTGTTCCTCCTATGATTCATTATTGTAAGTCCAACTAGCATTTTTAGCGACCTAACCATCTTTTTACAGCATGGATGGTAGTATCTCTATTAAGTCCAGCAATGGATTTCGTTAAGGGTATTTGTTTCGGGCAAACCCTAATACAGTTCTGGGCATTACCGCAGTCGGTAACCCCCCCTACTCCCATAATAGCATCCAGCCGCTCTTCCCGGTTCATCGCTCCGGTAGGATGGGCATTAAACAGCTTTACCTGAGCCAAGGGAGCCGGACCCATAAATTGAGATTTTTCATTGACGTTGGGACAAGCCTCCATGCAGCAACCGCAGGTCATACAGCGGGATATGGGATAATGCTCTTCCTGAACTTTCTGAGCCATCCGGGGACCCGGTCCCAGGTCGTAAGTACCGTCAATGGGAATCCAGGCCTTCACCTTTTTCAAGTTGTCAAACATTTGGCTACGGTCAACCATCAGATCCCGTACCAAGGTAAATTTGCTCAGAGGTTCCAGCTTAATCGGCTGAGTAAGCTGATCCACTAAAGCTGAGCAGGCCTGTCTGGCCTGACCGTTAATGATCATGGTACAGGCTCCACACACTTCTTCCAGACAATTGCACTCCCATACTACCGGCGTGGTGGCTTCTCCTTTAGCATTAATCGGCTTCTTTTGAATCTCCATCAGAAGAGTAATTACATTCATTTTAGACTTATAAGGAATTTTAAATTCTTCCCAAAAGGCAGGCTCCTCAGGCCCCGCTTGACGTTTAACTTTTAAGGAAACAAACTCCTTGCTCACTTGTTAACCGCCTCCTTATCCACATCATACCGCCGGGGTCTGGGTTGAATGAGGGATACATCTATGTCGTCATAGCTAAATGAGGGTCCCTCCGCAGTATAGCTGGCTTTGGTGGTTTTTAACCAATTGGCATCATCGCGCTCCGGGAAGTCCGGCTTATAATGAGCCCCTCTACTTTCATTACGGTTCAAGGCTCCCAGGGTAATAACCCTGGCCAACTGCAGCATATGCCATAAATGACGGGTGAAAGCAGCTTCCTGGTTGGCCCATTTGCCTTTATCCACCAGTTTAATATTGTGCCATCTTTGCAAGAGTTCTTGAATTTTATGGTCTGTTTCCTGCAGCTTTTTATTGTAACGAACCACGGTGACATTCTCAGTCATCCAGTTACCCAGTTCTTCGTGCAACTGATAAACATTTTCCTGGCCGTTCATCTGATAGATTTGATCCATCAACGCCTGCTGCCGCTGCTGCTCCCGGGCAAAAACAGTGGCTGGTAGATCACGGCAACTCTTCTTAAGGGCTTTACTATACTTGACAGCCTGGGGACCAGCCACCATACCACCGTAGATGGCCGACAGCAAGGAGTTGGCTCCCAAACGATTCGCCCCATGATACTGGTATTCGCATTCGCCACAGGCAAATAAACCAGGAATATTGGTCATTTGTTGATAATCTACCCACAGCCCCCCCATGGAATAGTGTACCGCAGGGAAGATTCGCATGGGCACTTGGTGCGGGTCGTCTCCCACAAAACGCTCATAAATTTCTAAGATACCGGCAAGTTTTTTATCCAGGATGTCCCTGTTAATATGGGACACATCCAGATAAACCATATTTTGTCCATCAATACCCAGTTTCAGTTCATAGCATACTTTATAAATGGCCCGGGTAGCAATATCACGGGGTACTAAATTACCATAGGCTGGATACCATTCCTCTAAAAAGTACCAGGGTTTACCATCTTTATACGTCCAAACCCTGCCCCCTTCACCCCGGGCAGATTCACTCATCAGCCTTAGTTTATCATCTCCGGGAATGGCGGTAGGGTGAATTTGAATCATTTCCCCATTGGCATAATAAACCCCTTGCTGATAAGCTGCACTGGCTGCCGCCCCGGTGTTAATGGTGGAGTTAGTGCTTTTGCCAAAGATAATGCCACAGCCACCGGTGGCCAAAATAACCGCATCAGCCGGAAAGGCTTGGATTTCCATGGATTTTAAATTCTGTGCGGTGATGCCCCGGCAAACTTTTTCATCGTCTAGAATAACCGATAGTAAATCCCAACCTTCGTATTTGTCCACCAGCCCCGCCACTTCATAGCTTCTTACCTGTTCATCCAGGGCATAAAGCAATTGTTGGCCTGTGGTGGCTCCGGCAAAGGCCGTCCGGTGATGCTTACTGCCCCCAAAACGCCGGAAATCAAGCAATCCCTCGGGCGTACGATTAAACATCACGCCCATACGATCCATTAAGTTGATAATGGCCGGTGCCGCCTCACACATATCCTTAACGGGGGGTTGGTTAGCCAGGAAATCTCCCCCATAGACGGTATCATCGAAGTGAATTAGCGGAGAATCACCCTCCCCTTTGGTATTAACTGCTCCGTTAATACCTCCCTGGGCACAAACTGAGTGGGAGCGTTTTACCGGTACCAAGGAAAATAATTGAACCTTAACGCCCATTTCCGCAGCCTTAATGGTTGCCATCAGACCCGCCAGGCCCCCACCGACTATAATAATGGTATTTTGCATGCTGAAACCTCCTGCATTCCCATGACTAGATAAAGGCCAAAATGGCAGACAACCCTAAGGCAGATATAGCAACAAACAACAGCATACAGGCCTTCCAAACAAAATTCTGGGCCTGTTCTCCTACCACGATACCCCAGCTTACCGTAAAATTCCATAAACCATTGGCAAAATGGAAGGTTGCTGCCAAAAGTCCCACCACATAAAAGGTCAGCCAAGCCGGGTTGGACAACTGACTCTGCACTGTCAGATAGTTAATCTCCAAGCCATATAACGAATGGGCTATCCGAAGAAACCATACATGAATAATAACAAAGGCCAACGTAAGGAGTGCTGAAATGCGCTGTAGATAAAACATCCAGTTTTTACTATAGCCATACCGTGAAACATTATTCTTTGCCACATAAACAATATAAAGTCCATACAAGGCATGAATGGTTAACGGTAAAGCAATCAACAGGATTTCCACTGCGCCCAGATAAGGAATACTTTGCAGTTTACCTACTGTCGTATCAAATAAGGCCGGGCTGATAGCCGCAAGTGAATTGGCTATTAAATGTTCAACCAAGAAAAAACTGATCGGAAACACTCCCAAAAAAGAGTGCAGCTTACGAATAAAGAAGTGATAATTGGCGAAGCCATTATTTTCTGACTGCGCCATGGTCACTTGCGTCATGAGTACCCCCCCAGAATTACAAACTTTGATTAGAAAATTATATCACATTTTTTGGACAAACTTAGTTAAAAACCACTAGCCTTCTTGTATACATGCTTTGTCTGTAAAGTAGCCCCGTCTTGACAACCTAGTATTAGAATGCCATCTGCCGACACAAACTTTACATGGGCAGCCTCCACTGGAAGATTGAATTACATTCCTGAAGTCTCTACCGCTAATAAAATTTCATCCTTAAGTCCCGGATATTTATTTAACCATTCCCTTCTTTCCTGCCGTAATTTGGCAACCAGCTCATCATAGGTCTGGGTATCGTAATACTTTGTTGGTTGATACTGGGACATAGCCAGGCCCGGAATTTCCGCCGCAACCTCATAACCCCAATCCTTATCTCTTTCCCAGCGAATGGTTCCCCTGGCAATGGCTTTCATGATCTCGGTGGAAAGCTGAATGGTAATTTTCTTGCCACCCACTGCACCCGTATTGAGAATATAGCATTCCATATCGGGATTTGCTCGTAGTATTGCCAATAAACGGTTACCTTCTTCCGCTTCCGGTCCCATGATAAAGGGATTGGTACCAACTTCTCGCTTGGATTGCCCAGCCTTGGTGGGATCCCCTGCGGAGGTTTCTATGGATTCCCCCAGCATAAAGTAAGCCGCTGCTTGTTCCGGCGTTAACCTAGCCACCGGGGGGATGATATCATTTCGTCTGGTGATAAAAATAATCTTATCGGCTTTTTCCAAATCAATTTTATCATCAGTCCCCAACACTTCCCCCCTTAAGATGACACCACGACCATTGGAGGTTAGCTCAACATTATTAAAATCAATCGCACCATCCTCTTGCACCATTACGTTTTCAAAGATAGCTTGGGGGGAAATCGCCGCCTGATAAAGCACCCTTTGGGACTCATCCAATCCCTCTGTCTTAATATAAAAGCCGTTTTCCGTACCAAAACAGTAACCCTGTTGATTCATCAAAACCACATCATCTTGCCGGATCATGACCCTTTCTGGTTCCATCAGCTCATGATCGTGCATGGTTAAGGTAGTTTTTCCCGTACCGGATAGGCCAAACATGATAAAGCCCACTTCCCGTAAATTACCCTCTCCGTTAGCAATTCTTAAAACTTTACTGCCCGCATGAAAACCCAGTCCACCCCGTTCTTTGATGGCATACATGGCCTTGCGCAGAAAGGATTTTTTGCACTCACCAAAATAATCCGGTCCCAGGATGTAGGTAATTTTTTCTTGGGGATGGCAGAAAATAATGCGTTCCGGCCATTCAGGCACATAAATACTGACAAAATCCGGCTCATGGTCTTTATTCGGTGGTTCGAAGGTCATGTTTTTCCATTGGAAAGGGATGCTGGCAAAATCCTTCGTAATGTATAATCGACAATGAAAGCTACAGGACGGGTGTAGACAAAGTTGACGATCCATTCTTATCACATCTTTATCCTGTAAGAATGCATGGACTTGCGCAGCCAGAGCCAATGCTTTTTCCGGAGCCATCCCCTGTTGGTCAATCCCCAAGGGAAATCCTTCACAAGTAACTAGAAAGGTAGCTTTGGCACTGCGATTGCGCATTTGGGAGATATAACTGGCACTGCCATACTTCGTCGTCCTTTCTTTAGCAGAAGCCATTGCCCGTAGTTCTTCCAGGGAAGGATTATCAATAATACGCCGGGCATCCACCGTCCGTTTTAGAGTCTCCACATAAATTACCCCTTTCATTTTAGACTGGCTGGGTACTTTTGCTTTCTGTATACTGTATACACTATATGTAAGCAAGGTGACTAAATTTTACCAACTATTATCCTTAACTAATTAGAATACAAGTAGTATCTTCCCTTATCTTACTTTGATCTAGGAAGATACTACTGCTTACTCCTGGCAATATAGCTTTCTGCCCTCCTGATACAAATCGCCACCAAAGGCATCGTTTACCACAATGGCTGGAAAATCCTTCACCACCAAACGGTGAATAGCTTCCGGACCCAGATCGGGATAAGCAACTACTTCCGATTCTATGATACAGCGAGAAATGAGGGCAGCGGCACCACCGATGGCGGCAAAATATACGGCACCATGTTTTTTCATAGATTCCACCACCGCTTGGGAGCGGGCCCCTTTACCAATCATACCCTTTAGGCCCTGTTCTATCAGTCTGGGGGCGTAGGAATCCATTCGCCCGGCAGTGGTGGGACCGGCTGAACCAATGACCCGTCCTGGTGAGGCTGGTGATGGCCCAACATAGTAAATAATCTGACCCTTCAAATCGATGGGTAATTCTTTACCTTGATCCAATAGCTCTACCAAGCGTTTATGAGCAGCATCACGTCCGGTATAAATTACACCATTCAGTAACACCTGCTGCCCAATCCGCAGGTTAGTCAAAGTTTCCTGACGTAAGGGAGTGGTTAAGTGAACACGAGTCACCTTTGCAGTCCTCCTATATGACAACAGTTTTATGACGAGCCGCATGACAATTTATATTCACTGCCACCGGCAAGCTAGCAATATGTGCACCAAATATTTCGATGTGAACAGCTAGGGCTGTGGTAAGGCCACCCAGACCGGCTGGTCCAATCCCCAGACGATTAATTTTTACTAACAGTTCCTGTTCTAACTTGGCCATATCGGGAAGGGGATGGGGCTGACCCACTGGCCTTAACAACGCTTCCTTGGCCAATAAGGCGCATTTTTCCATAGTCCCGCCGATGCCTACCCCAATAATTAAAGGTGGACAGGGATTGGGCCCAGCATTTTGCACAGTATCTAGCACAAATTTTTTAGCTCCCTCTACCCCTTCTGCCGGCTTCAACATTTTTAAGGCACTCATATTTTCACTACCGCCACCCTTAGGGGCTACGGTGATTTTTACTTTATCACCGGGAACCATTTTTAAATGGATCACAGCTGGGGTATTATCTCCGGTATTCACCCTTTCCAGAGGGTGACCCACCATAGATTTTCTCAGATAGCCCTCCCGGTAACCCCTTCTCACCCCTTCATTGATGGCCTCGGAAAAATCACCATTCACCAACTGGACATCCTGACCCAACTCCACAAAAACCACCGCCACCCCGGTATCTTGACACATAGGAATAGACTCGGTGGCAGCAATATTGGCGTTCTCTACCAATAGAGACAGGACCTCTTTACCACTTTGGGAGACTTCGCTTTCACAGGAACGCTTAAAGGACTCTACAACATCCTCTTCTAATTTGAAGTTGGCTTCCTGGCATAGCCGTGCTACTTCGTCTATGATGATGTTACAATCTACGGTTCTAATCGCCAGCGACCTCCTTGAATAGGCTAATGTTAACATAAATCAATGCAATATAGATGCCAACCATGACATTGTGTCCAACAACCCCTAGGTATAGCATTTTTCTTGATTTAATCGCTATATTGCCCTAACTATGTCATTCTAATTACCAACAAACTTCTAAATTTTAGAATATTTCTCCTACTATCCAGCCATTACAAGCTGTTTTATTTCTAAAAACTAGAATATTTCTAATTCTTAGAAACAAAAAGATGATATTTCTTAATCTTATTATAAAGAGTTGCCAAAGAGATATTCAATTGCCGAGCCGCTTCCTTTTTGCCATCTAGACTCCCGCCATATTTCTCCAAGGCCCGTTCAATCATCATCTTTTCCAACTGATCCAAAGGAGTAATGGTAGCCTCACAGGTACTTACCGTCAATGAGTTCAAACTAAGGTGCGGGGCCAGCTGTCGTACGGTGATCCGATCGCTATCCGAAGCAACCATCACTCGTTCCAACACATTCTCCAACTCCCGAATGTTGCCCGGCCACGGATAAACATCTAATTGAGCCAGAGCATCCGTTGAGAGTCCCAGCACTTTTTTGCCCAATTTGCGGTTCAGTCTGACAATGATATAATTTGCCAGTTCGGCCATATCCCCATATCGCTCCCGTAGGGGAGGTAGGTTAATCTCCACCACATTAAGGCGATAGTACAAATCTTCTCGAAACAGACCTTCCCTCACCAATTCTTTTAAATTACGGTTGGTAGCCGCGATTAAACGCACATCAATGGCTATGGATCTGGTACCACCAATACGTTCGATCTCTTTTTCCTGCAGCACCCGAAGAAGTTTGGCCTGTAGCAACAGATTCATATCCCCTATTTCATCTAAAAACAAGGTTCCGGCATGGGCCAATTCAAATTTGCCAATTTTGTCTTTGACGGCGCCTGTAAAGGCTCCCCGATGATAGCCAAACAACTCACTCTCTAATAACGTATCGGGAATCGCTGCACAATTAAGCGCTATGAACGGGCCTTCCCGCCGGGGACTGGCATGGTGAATGGCGTGGGCAAACAGTTCTTTACCGGTACCGCTTTCTCCTAATAGAAGAACGGTACTGCTGCTTGTGGCAGCCATCTTGGCGGTTCTCATACAATCCTTAATCGCATTACTGCTGCCAATAATTTGTGCGAAATCATATTTACTTTTGGTTACTTGGCCGTATTTATCGGAGAGATTTCTAATAATGTTACTGCTACGTCTCACTTCTTCCGTTAGCTTGATAATATCGGTGATGTGCTGGAAAATAACCACTGCCCCCACGATCTCACCACTTACTCGAATAGGAACAGCATTGGAGATTACCTCAGCATTACTCCCACCTACCTTAGTACGATGGCCTTTTACTGGTTCTCCGGTTTTCAGAGCCAACGCCAAAGCCCCTTCAGGTGATATTTGAAAAATATTTTCTTTGGTGCGTTCCGCTAAGGAGATACCAGTAATCTGGCAAAAGGCTGGGTTTACATAAATTATATTGCCATTTCGATCCGTTACTTCAATGGCTTCTTGCACCGAATCCAGAATGGCAGATATCATTTCCATTGGCAACATAATATCACTTCCCCATTTGGATAATTCGTTCGTACTCTGCAAAACCCTTCTCGATTCTACAAAGCTTTTATCGAACAAATGTTTTGCATTCTTAACCAAGTGATGTTATAATATACCAAATATATTGTTTTATGTTGCATTAACTGGAAAGGTGTGAAAGGTACTGTGTTAAATCCCCGTGAAGAAGCTGTCTTACAAGTCATTATAGATAACGTAAAATCAAAGGGTTATCCCCCATCGGTTCGAGAAATCGGCGAAGCCGTTGGTTTATCTTCCAGCTCAACTGTCCATTCTTACCTAAAACGGCTCGAACAAAAGGGCTATTTACGCCGAGACCCCACCAAACCACGGGCCATTGAAGTAATCTCAGAGGATAAATCAAAAACAACCCAGCAAGAAAACTGCTATCCTGATGAAGAAATGATCAGTGTTCCTATGCTTGGCGAAGTTGCTGCGGGAGTTCCCATCCTGGCCGTGGAAAACTATGACGATAAAGTAACATTACCCAGAAGCTTCACCGGGTACGGGGATTTCTTTATGCTGACCATTCGTGGTCTAAGTATGATTGAAGCCGGTATTCTGGAAGGGGATTTGGTCCTGGTTAGAAAACAGGATATCGTAAACAACGGTGATATCGCAGTTGCCTTGGTAGAAGATGAAGCTACCGTAAAAAGATTTTATAAAGAGAAGGACAGAATTCGCTTACAACCGGAAAATAGCTTAATGGAACCCATCTATGTGCAAGATGTTAAAATTCTTGGCAAAGTTGTCGGACTGATGAGAAAGCTATAATTAGGCAAAAGCAAAGGCTGTATACACAAGAACCGGGTCGTTCTTATGTGTATACAGCCTTTTTTGTTTAACAATAAATTATAAGACCCAAAGAGTTACTAGGAAATTCTCTGCCTTATACCAACAATAACTACAAATGTAAGCATAAAAAACAGCAGGATCACTTGGCTGGTAGTAAGACATTTAATAAAAAGGCACTAACACCAAGTACCAAGTTACTAGTATAAATCGTAAATACCGTTTGCTTATGAGATAACCCCAGTGCCATCATCCGATGGTAAATATCATCTTCTTTATCCGGCGGGCGGTATCTCAGGTAACGTAGCAGAATGACGAAAAATAGATTCAATAAAGGAAATCCTAAAATAACAATAGGAACAAACACTGAAATTGCGGTAGTTGACTTAATAACCAACATAACTGCTAAAGTTCCTAAGGCATAGCCCAAAAACATAGAATCCGTACTCCCCAGGAA
>CAMKDG010000028.1 GCA_946411205.1 uncultured Desulfotomaculum sp. | reverse complement strand
GTGGTCAGGGCGGCCAGGGTGGTCAAGGCAGACCTCCTTATGGTCAGGGTGGCCAGGGTGGTCAAGGCAGGCCCCCTTATGGTGGTCAAGGCGGCCAGGGTAGACCGCCCCAAGGTGGTCGCGGTCCCGGTGGCCCCAGAGGTTCAGCACCCGTAATTCCGAAGCCACCGGAACAGGTTGCTCAGCCCAAACCAACCAAGGCACCGGATAAAACCAAGGGTGATCGTCGTAAGAGTTACGAAAAAGATGGTAAATGGGCAGACGGTCAAATCGAAAAAACCAAGTTCAATAAACATCGGCAACCCAAAAATCGGAGAAGACCGGAACCACCGGCACCAGCTCCGGTGGTCATGGACAAAAGACCGGTACCTATTGGGGAAACGATTACCGTTCAAGAATTGGCCGAAAGATTAAAGAAAACTGCAGCCGAAGTTATTAAAAAGCTTTTGGCTATGGGCACTCTTGCTACCATCAACCAAGAAGTTGATTATGATACCGCTACTTTAATCGCTGGTGAATTTGGCATAGAAACTGAGCTAAAGGTAGCTGTAGATAAAGAAGCCATTATCATGGCAGAACCGGAAGATGACCTTGATCAAATGATCACTCGTCCACCGGTAGTAACCATTATGGGTCACGTGGATCACGGGAAGACCTCTTTGTTGGATGCCATTCGGGAAGCCAATGTTACAGCTGGTGAGGCTGGAGGTATTACCCAACATATTGGTGCCTATCAGATAGAACACAACGGAAAGAAAATTACCTTTGTGGATACTCCCGGCCACGCAGCCTTTACTGCTATGCGGGCCCGCGGAGCGCAGATCACCGATATTGCCATTTTGGTGGTTGCTGCCGACGATGGCGTCATGCCTCAGACTGTGGAGGCGATTAACCACGCTAAAGCAGCTAATGTGCCTATTATCGTAGCCATTAACAAAATGGATAAACCTGCCGCTAACCCGGATAAAGTGAAACAAGAGCTTACCCAACATGAATTAGTGGTGGAAGATTGGGGCGGCGATGTTATTGCTGTACCGGTTTCTGCTAAAGCACGGATTGGTTTAGAGAACCTGTTAGAAATGATTCTCTTAGTGGCAGAAGTTCATGAATTAAAGGCTAACCCGAACCGTCCTGCCAGAGGTACCGTGGTAGAGGCAGAATTGGACAAGGGAAGAGGCCCCGTAGCCACTGTTTTAGTGCAGAATGGAACTCTTCATATAGGAGATACTATTGTAGCGGGTCATGTCATGGGTCGGGTTAGAGCTATGATTGATGACAAAGGTCGCCGTGTGAAAAAGGCATTACCGTGTACACCCGTTGAAATCCTCGGACTCTCCGATGTACCGGAAGCCGGCGATATCATGGTCGCTGTTGAAGATGAAAAACTGGCTAGAGATGTATCAGAAAAAAGACAGCAGCGTAAAAAGGAAGAGGCTCTTAAGTCCACCAACAAGATTTCACTGGATGATTTATTTAAACACATCCAAGAGGGACAGATTAAAGAACTACCGATCATTGTTAAGGCAGATGTACAGGGTTCTATCGAAGCCTTAGGCCAGGCACTGGCAAAACTGTCTAATGATGAAGTGAAAGTAAATATGATTCACAGCGGTGTTGGTGCTATCAATGAGACGGATATTATGCTGGCTTCGGCTTCCAATGCCATCGTTATCGGTTTTAACGTAAGACCCGATAATAATGCCCGTAGGATAGCGGAGACGGAGAAGGTTGATATTAACCTTTACCGCGTTATCTATGAAGTAATTGATGACGTTAAAAAAGCCATGAGTGGCCTACTGGATCCCGAATTTAAGGAAGTTATCATCGGTCATGTAGAGGTTCGTAAGACCTTTAAGGCTTCTAAGATTGGAACCATTGCCGGTGGTTACGTCACCGAAGGTAAAATTTCCAGAGACGCTGGTATCAGAGTGATTCGTGATGGCATTGTAGTCCATGAAGGTAAACTGGATTCCTTGAAACGTTTCAAAGATGATGCCAAGGAAGTAGCCCAGGGCTACGAATGTGGTATTACCCTTGAACGGTACAACGATGTTCAGGAAGGGGATATTATCGAAGCCTACATCGTTGAGACCATTAAGAGGGAGCTTAAATAATATAACCCTTTAGGAGGTGTGTAGTATGTCACACCGACCGGAACGTATGGCGGAAGCAATTAAAAAAGAAATTGCCGATTTGCTAAGAAACGAGATAAAAGATCCCCGAGTGGGCTTTGTTACCATTACCGGGGTAGAAGTGACCAGAGATCTATCCTATGCCAAGGTATTTATCAGTGTCATGGGAAAAGAAGAGCAGCGAAAGGAAACCTTAGAGGTTCTTCAAAAGGCTGCTGGATATCTGCGTTCAGAAATTGGACGTAGGATCAAGGTTCGCCATGCTCCAGAATTGATTTTTAAGCTAGATGTGTCCTTGGATCACGGTAGCCGAATCATGGAACTGCTGCATGAGATCAATAATCAGGAGGATAATTCTCCTTGATGAACGATTTACGTGTAGTAGCTGAAAGTATTTTACGGTGTCAGCGTCCGATCATTTGTGGACACGTTATGCCCGACGGGGATAGCCTAGGTTCAGTGCTGGCTTTGGGCCTGGGCTTAGGCCTGTTAGGTAAACAGGTCACCATGGCTAGCTCTGACCCACTACCGGGGCTTTATAGTTTTCTCCCTGGCATTAACGAAATGATTGTTGGTGAAGTATCCCCAGAGGCTTTTGACTTGCTTATTGTAGTAGACTGCTCAGTGCCGGATCGTTTAGGTTCGGCTCTGTTGCCTTTATATGAAAGAGGCTTAGCCACCGTGGTGCTTGACCACCATGTGAATGACCAGCCCTTTGGAGACTTTAATTATGTGCGGTCATCTGCTGCGGCCACCGGTGAGATCATTATGGATTTGCTGGAAGTCTTGGGGATTCCATTAAATACTGATTTGGCGATCAATCTTTACACGGCCATTGTTACCGATACCGGATCTTTCCGTTACGAAAATACTACCTCAGAGACTCATCGGAGAGTTGCTAGGTTGTTGGAATATAATGTTCCTGTGGCCCGGTTATCGAATTTGATTTTTAGTGAGCAACCGATATCTCAAATTCGCTTATTGGAAGCGGTGTTGAGCACTTTAGAAGTTAGTGAGAATGGTCAGCTAGCCACTATCAGCCTTTCCCGACAAACGCAGGAAAGTGTTGGTGCTAATGACCAGCAGATTGAAGGTATGATCAACTATGCCCGTAATATTCAAAATGTGGAAGTAGCTATGTTCTTCCGTGAGCTAGATGAACAACGGATTAAGATAAGCTTTCGCTCAAAATATTATATTGATGTCAACCTTTTCGCCAAAAGATTTGGCGGTGGGGGCCATGTAAGGGCGTCGGGTTGTACTGTGGAGGGTACGCTGTCGGAGGTAAAGGATAGAGTGGTTAAAGAGGCCCAAGGCCTTTTTAGGGGGTGTTAATTTGGACGGTATTATGACGATCTTAAAACCCCCCGGCATGACATCCCATGACGTAGTTTCCTATGTACGGCGGTTAAGCGGTGTTAAGAAATGTGGACACACCGGTACCCTCGATCCTGGAGCGGCCGGTGTACTACCCATTTGTCTGGGAAAAGCGACCAAATTGGCAAGCTTTGTGACGGAGGGGAATAAAACCTACCGAGCCGAGCTAACCTTGGGGATGGCTACTAGCTCTCAGGATAGTTTTGGAGATATTCTGGAACAGGTAGGTGCATCTTCTGTTACCTTGGAGCAGTTCCAAGAGGTTTTTTGTTCCTTCCGGGGCGAGATTAGGCAAACTCCGCCGATGTCTTCAGCCATTAAGGTAGGCGGCAAAAAATTGTACGAATTGGAGAGAGCGGGCAAGGTTGTAGATGTTCCGAGTCGTCAAATAACTATTTTTGATTTAAAAGTGATAAATAGTTGGGACTGGTCAACACCTTATCCAAGAGTATTGTTTGATGTAACCTGCTCAAAGGGGACATATGTGCGTACCCTGTGCTCGGATATA
Organism: uncultured Desulfotomaculum sp.; assembly: GCA_946411205.1. Taxonomy (GTDB): domain Bacteria; phylum Bacillota; class Desulfotomaculia; order Desulfotomaculales; family Desulfotomaculaceae; genus Desulfotomaculum. The sequence goes on along the minus strand of CAMKDG010000028.1, from coordinate 30,166 downwards.
GGTAAGGCATTGGGGTGTGGCGCTTATATGTCTTTTTTGTTACGCACCTGTGTAGGAAGTTTTAGCTTGGAACAGGCTATTACGTTGGAGAAACTGTCTGAGTTGATAAGGAACCATCAAATAGGCCAAGCGATTATCCCGATGGTTCAGGCGGTACCGCATTTACCTGTGGTAGAAATCCATCCTTCTGCGCTAAAATCAATATCCTCTGGAGGTACCCTGTACCCTTCGGGTATTCGAACAGTATCAACGAGGATCTTTCCAGAAGACTTGGTGCGGATTCAATGCAACAATCAGTTGCTAGGAATTTTTATAGCGAAGCAGGAGAATTATGAAGAGACGGTAAGGATGATCTTTAAACCCGAAGTAGTGTTTCCGGCTTAAAGACAAAGAAATTTTAAAGCAATTCATTAAAAGTGTGTGATAGAATAAAAAGCGGATGTTCTCTGGCAGGGGGTAATTTAAATTGCGAGTATATGAAAATCTGTCCGGGCTAAAAGACAGATATGCTGATATCACCTTAGCTCTGGGGAATTTTGATGGTATTCACCTAGGTCACCAGAGGCTGATAGGGGAGGCAGTGGAAATTGCCCGCAGGTCGAACGGGACAGCTGCGGTTTTGACCTTTGACCCACATCCCATGATGGTATTAAAACCTGAGCTTGCTCCTCAGATGCTCTTAGACCGGGATGCTAAAAGGCATAAGATGGCCAAATTAGGTGTAGATGTATTGCTCTTAGTACCCTTTACACGGGAATTTGCTAGACTAAGTCCAGAAGAATTTATAAAACAAATATTGGTTGAACAATTACAGGTAAAGGGAATTGTGGTTGGTTATAATTATACCTTTGGCCATAAAGGCCAAGGTACTCCGGAGACACTGTGGAAATATGCTGCTGAGTATGGCTATGCCCTACACGTGATACCACCTGTGAAGCTAGGCAACCAAGTGGTCAGCAGTACATTAATTCGGCATCAATTGGCTGAAGGGAATGTGAGTACAGCCCAAAAATTGCTAGGTTACTATCCCTTTACCGAAGGAATCGTTGTCATGGGAGACCGTCGAGGCAATACATTAGGTTTTCCCACAGCGAATATAGACTGTCCAGAAGGTATGCTGGTCCCGGCCAAGGGAGTCTATAGCGTCCAAGTGGGTCTAGATGGAGAAACCTTCTTAGGTGTGGCCAACGTAGGAACGAAGCCTACCTTTCATCATCATAACCAGCAGTCCAACATAGAAGTGCATCTGTTGGACTTTTGCGGAGATATTTACGGAAAAAAAATTAAAGTAAATTATTTGCGAAGGTTACGGGATGAGAGGAAATTTTCTTCTATTACCGAATTGGTGAATCAAATACAGTTGGATGTACAAAGTGCCAGATTTGACCACCTGGAGTAAAATCGCATAAATAAAGGATACCCCTAATATATTTATAATGTCTACATTTACTTCTTGTACTAGTTATGCTACAATAAATCCGGCATACGTCCCAAGACCACAAAGAAAGGAGACGTTGTCCGTGGGGTATCCAAAATTTGATACTCCTGAAGAGGAGGTTAAACGCTGGCTTAACCATATTGCTTTGATTTGTCTCAGTGAGGATTTTCAACACCTTAAACGGGAATTGGAATCTCTTTATGTTCAATCCAATATGGACAATGTGAGAATTACTGCTTTCCAAGATGCTCTTTATGCCTTTTTGGCACAAGAAGAGGATAATGGACAGATCTATCGCTTTCATAGTTGTTAGCCAGGGTGCAGTATGCGGATCATTATTACAGAGCATGCTCGTAAAAGGTTGAAGGATCTGCGCCAGGACAAGATTAATGCTAATGACATCATCACTGCTGCCAGGGGAATTCCTGGTCGTGTACCGACTGCCACCCGATTTCGCGGTTTCTTTGCCAAATCAGGCCGGATGTTTGATATTGTTGCTAAAGATATTGAAAACGGCCGTTTGGTGATAACCATAATAGGGAAATAATATTTCCCAAGAACTGTTATCTAGGGGATTTGTTCACTCCGACGGTTGTCTTGGATAACAGGGATCATTACTACAAGGAGGTGAACTACGTGCTATCTATTGAAAAGAAGAATGAAATTATTCAGAATTTCAAAACCCATGAAAACGATACTGGTTCTCCCGAGGTGCAGATTGCTCTGCTAACCGAGCGTATCAATCAATTAACTTTACACCTGAAGTCTTTCAAAAAAGATCACCACTCTCGTCGTGGCCTACTAAAAATGGTTGGTCAACGTCGTGCATTGCTGAATTACCTGCGTGATCGTGACTTCGACCGCTATCGTAAAATTTTAGAAAGACTTGGTCTTCGCAAGTAGTAAAAGTGGGCTTAATTGCCCACTTTTTTATTTATATCCTCACCTCAGTATAAATTGTTTGTATTTTTCTTATCCCAAGAAGGAAATACTATTAAAAATGTCGAATTGTTAAGATTTGTAAATACGTTGGAGATTATGGAGGTAAGAGAAGAGTGTCAGAGAAATCCGTTTTAATCAGGGAATTGTCCCTAGGAGGGAGAACGATGACCCTGGAGACCGGCAGGATGGCCAAACAGGCCAGCGGAGCCGTACTAGTAACCTACGGTGGAACAGTGGTTTTAGTAACCGCTACCGTGGCTAAAAATACCAGGGATATAGATTTCTTCCCTCTCACTGTTGATTATGAAGAAAGACTTTATGCGGTAGGAAAAATTCCGGGTGGTTTTATAAAAAGGGAAGGGCGGCCCAGTGAAAAGGCAATTTTATCTGGTCGTTTAATTGACCGTCCTATTCGTCCTTTATTCCCGAAACATATGAGAAATGAAGTTCAAGTAGTAGCTACTGTTTTATCTGTGGATCAAGATAATGCTCCGGAAATTGCAGCGATGATTGGAGCTTCCGCTGCGCTGCATATTTCTAAAATTCCTTTGAAGAAGCCTATTGGTGGTGTTATTGTAGGCCGGATTGATGGGCAATATGTCGTTAACCCGGTGGTTCGTCAGGCTGAAGTCAGCGATATGCATCTAGTGGTAGCCGGTACAGACGATGCGGTTATGATGGTAGAGGCAGGAGCAAAAGAAGTCCCCGAAAATGAAATGCTGGAAGCCATTATGTTTGGACATCGTACTGTTCAGGAGATTGTTCAATTCATTGAACAATTCAGAGCAGATGCCTTAGCTATGGGCTTAGCCTTCGAAAAGATGGACATTGCCGAACAGGAAGTGGATCCGACCCTGACAGAGGCTATCCTGGCCAATGCTGAAGATGCCATTCGTCAGGCTGTGTTGCATTGTTCTTCGGAAAAGCTCACCAAGAAGGAAAGGGAAGCTTATCTGGACGAGGTTATGGCCAACCTCAAAACCACCTACCTGGAGCAATTCCCTGATAACCCCAAAGAAGTTTTACTACTGATTGAAAAAGCAGAAAAGAAAGTCGTTCGCAGAATTATTACCCATGATAAACTGAGAATTGACGGTAGAGCGATTGATGAGATTCGGCCTATTTCTGTGGAAGTGGGTGTACTGCCCCGGACCCATGGTACTGGTTTATTTACCAGAGGTCAGACCCAAATACTCTCTGTAGCCACCTTGGGTTCTGTCAGTGAAGAACAGATCCTAGATGGTCTTGGTATAGAAGAAACCAAACGGTATATGCATCATTATAACTTCCCGGCATTTAGTACAGGGGAAACCAAACCCATGCGGTCTCCCGGACGTCGGGAAATTGGCCACGGTGCATTGGCTGAACGAGCTTTAGAACCGATGATTCCTGCGGAAGAAGCATTCCCTTACACCATCCGGGTGGTATCCGAGGCGATTGAATCAAACGGCTCCACCTCTATGGGGAGCGTTTGTGGCAGTACCTTGGCACTGATGGATGCCGGGGTACCCCTGAAGGCACCGGTGGCTGGTGTGGCCATGGGACTAATTATGGAAGAAGATAAGTTTACTGTCTTAACAGATATCCAAGGTCTGGAAGACCACTTGGGAGATATGGATTTCAAAGTGGCCGGTTCCGCTAAGGGTGTTACTGCTTTACAAATGGATATCAAGATTGCCGGGATTACCCGAGAAGTTTTTGAACAGGCTTTGGCTCAGGCCCATCAGGGGCGGATGTTTATATTAGGCAAAATGCTAGAAATTTTGCCCGCTCCTAGACCAGAGATTTCTCAATTTGCTCCCAGCATTATCCGGACAAGCATTCATCCCGATAAAATTAGGGATGTTATTGGACCCGGTGGCAAGATTATTAAGAAGCTGGTTGAGGAAACCGGTGCTAATATCGATATTGAAGACGATGGCAGAGTATTCATTGCCGCCGTTGACCGTGAAAAGGGTAAGAGAGCGTTGGAAATTATCCAAGCTATTACTGCCGAGGTAGAAGTTGGTAAACTGTATAATGGTAAAGTTACCAGAGTAACGGATTTTGGTTGCTTTGTCGAGGTAATCCCCGGTGCTATGGGCTTACAAGGCAAAGAGGGTCTGGTACACATCTCCCAGTTGGACTTCCAAAGAGTTGAAAAAACCGAGGATGTTGTCAAAGAGGGAGAAACTATTATGGTTAAAGCCATTGGTTATGATCCACAGGGCCGCCTGAAACTGTCCAAGAAGGAAGCTATGCGGGATCTAGGCATGGCACCGCCGGAAGCTGCCAATGAGAAGGAAAAAGAGAGAGAAAGAAGACCCTTTAGTCGCCCAAGGGTTCCCAAGGAATAAAATCACAGTAGCCGGTAAATGGGAGCTAGACCTTGATTTAAATCTCATTTACCGGCTATATTTTTTCTATAAAAAGTGAAACTATATTTTCAATAACATGAAGCTTATACACACTTTGCCAAATGCCTCAGAGAATAGTTACAATAGACATTGTATTATTCTGTGCAGTGTTATTTTAACTATGAGGTGATGGCAATTTACAAAAGAAAATTCATGACATTATTTGTGGTTTTTGCAGTTGTAGCAATGTTAACAGTCCCTGTTCTAAGTGCCGAAGCATACTTGGGAGAGCGTACACTTAAAGTAGGTATCTCGGGTGATGATGTATTACAACTGCAAAAGAATTTAGGGTATCTTGGTTACCCGGTAGGATCAACGGATAGTATCTATGGTTGGCAAACCCAGCAAGCTGTTAAGAGTTTTCAAATGCGAAATGGTTTAACGGTAGATGGCATAGTGGGGAGCCAGACAGCTTCCCTGTTGATTCAACAGGCTAGTGGTGGCGGTCAGGTAGAGCGCCCTCGTACTACTACTGCATCTAGAGGGAACTTACAGTTTTCGAGACAGGATATTTACGATTTAGCCAGGGTGGTACATGGTGAGGCTAGGGGAGAATCCTTCGCAGGTCAGGTTGCGGTGGCCGCAGTGGTATTGAACCGTTTGCAATCTGGACAGTTTGGTAATACCGTACGAGATGTCATTTTTCAGCCCTGGGCCTTTACAGCCGTAAACGACAAGCAGTTTTACCTAGAACCGGATTCCTCTTCCTACAGAGCTGTTCAGGAAGCATTAGGAGGTTCAGATCCTTCCGGTGGTGCTTTATATTACTGGAATCCACGCACGGCCACTAGCAAGTGGATTTGGAGCCGGCCTATTATTAATAAAATTGGACAACATGTCTTTGCTACTTAATAGAAATAATGACAGAAGACTCCTCCATTTGAGGAGTTTTTCCTTTTTTGAGAAATAAACCTTCCTCCTGTGGCATAAAGATGGGAAAAGAAGACAATTTTGAAGGGGAGGATGACATGCGGATATTGTTTATTCGCAGGGGGCCGCTGTATAAATGTATTCTTTATGCTATGATTGCTGCTTTCTTAATTTTCCTGGGTGTTATGGCTACCAATGAAAAAAACGAACGAGTTTTAGCCCCCATTTACCAAGGAAGTGATAAGGAGAAAAAAATTGCTTTAGCTTGTAATGTCTTTTGGGGTGAGGAATACATTCCGAAAATGTTGGAAGTATTACAGGAGAACAATGTTAAAATTACCTTCTTTGCCGGTGGCACTTGGGTGGAAGATTTTCCTGATCTCTTAAAAAAGATGGATGCAGCCGGTCATGAGATTGGTTCCCATGGCTATTCGCACCCACATCCAGACCAATTATCCCAAAGTGGTAACCTGAAAGATATGCAAAAGGCTGAAAAACTTATCTTTGATTGCATTCAAAAACGGCCAAAGCTATATGCTCCTCCCTATGGCGAAAAAGGCCCCACTGTTGTAAAAGCTGCTGAAGAACAAAATTATTCATTTATTTTATGGAGTATCGATACCATCGACTGGCAAAGACCCTCACCGGAAGTCATCATTCAACGGGTAGTTAACAAAGCACACAACGGTGCCATTGTCTTAATGCATCCTACCGCCCCTACGGCAACAGCACTACCACAAATAATCAGACAATTAAAGGAAAAAGGATATCAATTTGTTACGGTGGGTGAATTAACGAGTAACCTTCCAAAAGAAGAAATAAAAAGTAAAGAAAATTAATAGAGAGCGTAGATTGGGGCATACTTACAATAATTTAGCTGATCTTAACAAGATCATGATAAATTAGCGTTTTTTTAAAGGATTTTAGATTTTCTTTGGAGAAACATAGCATATTGCGCTTCCAGGGGGTGTTGTAATGTTTTACCAAAAAGAAGTACTAGCAAATGGAGTAAAAATCCTCACACAACAAGTTTCCCATGTACGTTCCGTAGCCCTTGGCATTTGGGTGGATGTAGGTTCCCGCGATGAGAGTGATGCAACCGCGGGAATTTCGCACTACATAGAACATATGATGTTTAAGGGTACAGAAAACAGAACTGCCAAGCAAATTGCCGAAGAATTGGATGCTGTTGGCGGTCAGCTCAATGCCTTTACCACCAAAGAGTATACCTGTTATTATGCCAAGGTGTTGGATGAACATTTTGATTTGGCAGTGGAAGTGCTTACAGATATGCTGTTTCACTCTAAAATTGCCGAGCAGGATGTAGAAAGAGAAAAAAATGTTATTCTAGAAGAAATAAAAATGTACGAAGATGCCCCGGATGAACTGGTTCATGATATGTTTGCCAAAACAATCTGGTCTGGGCATCCTCTAGGCAGACCGATTATTGGTACCATAGAAACAGTCAGCAGCTTTAATCATCAGGATCTCCGGGAATATATGAAGCAGCATTATACGCCCAATCGTTTAGTGATCTCGGCTGCGGGTAATATTACGCATCAACAGGTGGTAGAAAAATTAACACCTCTGTTAGAGAATTTATCTGGTAATCAAGTAAATCGACGATTGGAGATTCCCAATCCTGCTGCTCAAGTGAATTGTCGGAGTAAAGAAACAGAACAAGTACATATGGTCATTGGTGCCCCCGGTTTATGTCTGGGCCATGACGATGTTTACATTGCCCAAGTGGTTAATACCATACTGGGTGGAGGGTTATCCTCCCGTTTGTTCCAGGAGATTAGGGAACAGCGTGGTCTTGTTTATACAGTTTATTCTTATCACAGTTCCTATTACGATACCGGTATCTTTGGTGTCTATGCAGGTTTAAGCAAACAAAATGTAAATCAGGCCATGGAGCTTATTTTTAAAGAAATAAATGACTTAAAGAGAAATGGTGTCAGTAGAGAAGAACTACAGCGAGCCAAGGATCAGCTTAAGGGCAACCTGTTGCTGTCCATGGAGAGTGTCAACACCCACATGAGCCGTCTGGGTAAGTCAGAACTTTACTTGGGCAAGGTATACAGCCCAGAAGAAATTGTGGAGAAATTAAACCGGGTAACCGTAGAAGATACCGTACGGGTGGCTACTCAGTTATTCCAGCCTGACAAATTTTCCATGGCTGCTATCGGACCCTGGACGGACTGCGGAGACTTACAGAAGGTTCTAGAAACCTTAAAGGATTAGAACTGGCTAAAATGATCTAACAAATGGCAAAGGGGCTTGTCGCAAAACTATTTTTTTGCGATACCCCCTTTTTTTGCTGTTAGCCATTAGCCTTTGGCTTCTTGATGTTCAGGTTTTCTATATAAGATATTTACATTTATCCTACAGGGTAAGAAATTTATATCAACCGCATTAATTTTCTAATCAAGCCAAGGGCAAAGGGCTAAAGGCCTATAAAAGCAGTCCACATCAACAACCACCACAAACAAAACTGATGTCCGACTGCTAATGAACAACATCAATTCATTACGTAACAAATCCTTTTTCATGAATATTTGTCCACCTTGCTCATAAGATGTAGCAGGGGGTGGTTAAAAATGGTAGGCAGCATTATCCTGGGTGTCGTGGTGGCCCTGCTGATATTTTTTTCCTTGAACGAACGAATCAGACTGAAAAGATACAGGAAGGAATGGGATGTCATCGGAGAGAGCAAGATGTCCCCCCTTTCCGAATCCCTGGCTGGATTGGTAGGAACTGCCGGGGGCATCTATTTATCTTTGGTGATGCTCAAAACCTTCTTAGAGGTGGAGATTCCCACCCGAGTAAGCGTATCGACAGTTAGTGTGGAACCCATGGCAGCAATTTCTTTTGTTTTGGCTATCGTCAGTCCTTATCTAAATCGACTTAGTAAAGGATTAAAGCGATTGAAATTTAGATTCAGATAGGAGGGGTTTCCGTGCGTTTAGGAGAATTGGTTGGTAAAGAGATTGTTAATATTAATAACGGGGCCCGCCTCGGAGTGGTAGGGGAGTCTGATGTAACCATTGACCTGGAAACAGGGACCATTCGTTCCATTATACTGCCGCGACGTAATAATTTTATCAATATGTGGATGGATAAACAACAAATGGTGATCCCTTGGGATAGCATTCGAAAAATCGGTGAGGAAGTAATTATTGTAGAAATGGATCAATGCAATCCGATGCTGCATAAGTATTCCTATTAACCCCATTTAGACACAAAGGGACGGTTCTCTCGTGTTTTTGGCTGCTGCTCCAAGGTCTATGCGAGCCAGCAAAACACAAGAGAACCGTCCCTTTGTGTTTGACGTCTTAACTAACTTGACAAGAATAAATAAGGTAATAGATAATATAGCATAAATTCTACATAAAAATTTTTAGATAAATGAATCAAAGGATGGTGGGAAACGTGATTAAAGTAGTCGTGGCAGGGGCCCTTGGCAGAATGGGACAGGAGTCTTGCAAAACGGTATTGAAGGCAGAGGGCATGGAACTGATAGGGGCGATAGATACCAGGGAGATTGGTAGCCCGCTGGGGATTCACCTGGGAATAGCAAACCTAGATATTAAGATATCCGATAACTTGGAAAAGACCTTGCAGGAACTAAAACCAGATGTGGTAATCGATTTTACCCGGCCGGGTGTGGTGCAGGGCAATATTGAAGTAGCTCTTAAACATGGTGTGAGACCGGTCGTCGGCACCACCGGGATGTCTTCAAGTGAAATTCAACATTTTCAAGAAATGGCTACTCAAAATCAGACAGGTGCTCTCATTGTTCCTAATTTTGCTATTGGAGCATTGCTGATGATTAAATTTGCAGCGGAGGCTGCCAAGTATTTTCCTCACGTAGAGATTATTGAATTGCATCATGACCAAAAGATGGATGCCCCCTCGGGCACCGCTATTAAAACAGCAGAAGCCATTAGCGAAGTAAGGGGCAACATGTCCCAAGGCATGCCCAGTGAATTGGAAAAGATTGAAGGAGTGCGGGGCGGTAACTATGAAGGTATGCGTATTCATAGTGTTCGCTTACCCGGTTTTGTGGCTCACCAGGAGGTTATTCTCGGGGGGATTGGACAAACTTTAACAATTCGACATGATTCTATTTCCCGGGAATCCTTTATGCCTGGTTTGGTGCTAGCGGTTCGCAAAGTAATGTCCTTGCAGCATTTGGTCTACGGACTGGAAAATTTACTCTTTGAATAACTAAATATGGCAATTTACGCACCTCTGTTAAGCCATCCAGTACAAGCACCACGCTCTCTGCCAACTCATATCATGTAATGTGTCAGTGAAGGGTTGGAGAGGAGGAAAACAAGATGCAGCCTGATCTAAAGGGCGTTAAAGTGGCTGTCCTCGGTGGTGATGCCAGAGAAATAGAACTGGTTTCAACCTTATCTCGTCTTGGTGCCCATGTTCGGGTAGTCGGTTTACCGGTCAAGCATGACCCACCACATGTAATCCTCTACCAAAGCCTGGAAGAGGCTTTGGCTGATGTGAAAGCAGTTATTCTACCTATACCTGGTATTTTAGAGAGCGGCAACCTCTATTGTGTCTATGAAGAGAGGCCCTTTCTATTGTCAGAAACTTTATTGGTAAAATTGCCTCCCGAGACACCGGTCTTTTGTGGTTATGCACGGGAAAAACTTAAGGAGATTGTTCAGCGCAGTAGTGTAAAGCTCATTACACTACTAGATTTGGACGAAGTGGCAATTTTAAACTCCATCCCTTCAGCGGAAGGAGCTATTCAGATGGCTATGGAGAATACAGCCATAACCATTCACAATAGTAACTCCTTTGTCTTGGGGTTTGGGCGTACCGGGGCCAGCATTGCCAGACTGCTAAAGGGTATGGGTGCTAAGGTTACAGTGGTAGCTAGAAAAGCTGCTGATCGGGCCAGAGTTTACGAGATGGGTATGAACTCTATCACCTATGAAGAATTACAGGAACAAATTGGTCAGGCGGAAATTATATTTAATACCGTCCCAACCATGGTGTTGTCTAGCTGTATGTTGAGCAAAGCCAGGGAAGATGCAGTGATTATTGATGTGGCTTCCCCACCCGGAGGTACTGATTTTGAAGCGGCCCAAAGACTTGGTATCAAGGCCCTTTTGGCACCGGGATTACCGGGTAAAGTAGCTCCCAAAACAGCAGGACAGATCCTGTCTAAGGTGATACCTACTCTATTAGCCAATGAACTGGCAAGAATAGCGGATAATAGGAATGGCTAACGGAGGTGCGGCATATGCGTTTACAAGGAATAAAAATTGGTTTTGCCCTAACAGGCTCCCATTGTACATTAGATGAAGTAATGCCTAAAATACAAGAGTTGGTGGATTCAGGCGCAGAGGTATTTCCCATTGTCAGCCACTCAGTAGATACCATGGATACCTATTTTGGTACCGCTGAGAAATGGCGGGAACAATTAACCCAAATTACAGGTAAAAAACCGATTAATACCATCCCCGGAGCGGAACCGGTAGGCCCTAAAAAATTAGTGGATGTAGTAGTGATTGCCCCTTGCACAGGCAATACCTTAGCTAAATTGACCAATGGTATCACCGATTCTCCGGTATTAATGGCCGCCAAGGCCCATCTAAGAAACCAAAGACCAGTCATTTTAGCGATTTCTACGAATGATGGGTTGGGTATGAATGCAAAAAATATTGGATTATTGCTTAACACCAAGAATGTTTATATGGTACCATTTGGTCAGGACAGCCCCACCGGAAAGCCCAATTCTTTAAAGAGTCGTATGGATTTGATCATGGACACCATTTTACAAGCGTTACAGGGTAAGCAAATCCAGCCCATTTTAGTCCAACTATAAAGGTTCCTAGGCATATTGGAAACTATGAAACTTGCAAGGCAAACTGGGCTTCTGCCAGCTTGCCTGTGACCTATAGGGTACTGGCATACCCTATAGGTCACAGGCAGGTAAACAAGCCAAGTTTTCTTAAGCCGGGGGGGTAAAAAGATTTTGGAGGGGAAGAAAGTTGAAAAAAGCAAATGTTGTTATTGTCGGTGCTACCGGAGCAGTAGGTCAGGAACTTTTAAATATATTAAGAGAGCGCAATTTCCCCATCAATGAATTGAAATTGTGTGCTACTTCCCGGTCTGCAGGAACTGAAATAGAATTTCAGGGACGTACGTATATTGTAGAAGAAACCACTGAGGATTCCTTTAAGGGTATGGATATGGCACTGTTTGCAGGTGGTAAGGCCAGCTTAGAGTTTAGCCAGGCGGCAGTGGAAAGTGGTTGTGTAGTTATTGACAACAGCAGCAACTACCGGATGGACCCGGCAGTTCCTTTGGTGGTGCCGGAGGTTAATCCTGAGGATGTTAAGTGGCACAAGGGTATTATTGCCAATCCTAATTGTTCTACCATTATCATGGTGGTGGCTTTAAAGCCCCTCTATGATGCGGCGGGAATTAAACGTGTGGTTGTTTCTACCTACCAGGCTGTTTCTGGTGCAGGCAAAGAAGGCATCGAAGAATTAACCGGCCAAGTGAAGGCCGTTTTAGATGGCCAGGAGTATCCCCCCAATAAATTTGCGCACCAAATTGCCTTTAACCTAATCCCCCACATTGATGTCTTCCAGGATATGGACTATACTAAGGAAGAATGGAAGATGGTTAAAGAAACTCAGAAAATAATGCATGATGAGCAAGTGAAGATTACTGCTACCACAGTACGGGTACCTATTTACCGCAGTCATTCAGAATCTATCAACATTGAAACTGACCGTAAACTGTCGGCAGCTGAGGCTAAAGCAATACTGGCCAAAGCACCTGGACTGATTGTCCAGGATGATGTAGAGAATAAAGTGTATCCCATGCCATTATTTACCTCTGATAAAGATGAGGTTTTCGTGGGACGGATACGGGAAGACAATACCATTGAGAATGGTCTCAACTTGTGGGTGGTAGGCGATCAAATTCGTAAGGGAGCGGCAACCAATACTGTACAAATAGCAGAATTGTTACTCAAGTACGATTGTCTAATGGAGAAGAGATAATTATGAAATTTCTGGTTCAGAAATTTGGCGGCACTTCACTGGTGACCCAGGAATCCAGGGATCATGTGGCCCACAGGATTATCACCGCGGCAGATGAAGGTTATGTGCCAGTAGTAGTGGTATCGGCTATCGGGCGAGTGGGCGAACCTTATGCCACAGATACTCTGATCAATTTTGCTGTAGCCATTAACCGTGATTTACCGGCCAGAGAGATGGATTTACTGATGTCCTGTGGCGAGATTATCTCCGGTGTAGCTATGATTAACACCCTACAGCGTATGGGTCGTCAGGCGGTGCTGCTAACAGGAGCACAGGCAGGTATTATTACCGACAATAATCATAATGACGCAAGAATTATCCGAGTAGACCCTAAGAACATCATTACCCAAGCAGAGCAGGGGAAAATTGTAGTCGTTACGGGTTTTCAAGGCGTTAGTGAAAACGGCGAAGTCACCACCCTGGGGCGGGGCGGTAGTGATACAACCGCCTCTGCCCTGGGAGTTGCTTTAAATGCGGATTGCATTGACATCTATACAGATGTGGAAGGGATTATGACTGCTGATCCTCGAATTGTGGAGGATGCACGGATTCTAGATACCGTCACCTATAATGAGATCTGCCAATTGGCTCACGAAGGCGCTAAAGTAATTCATCCCCGGGCTGTGGAAATTGCCATGCAAAGTAATATCCCTCTCAGGGTGCGGTCTACCTTTTCCGAGACAACGGGTACACTGGTTACCAGTCATTACGGGGTGTATGGCACCATTGATATTACCAGAGACCGTCTGGCCTGTGGAGTCACCCATGTGGCGGGAGTAACTCAGCTAAAAATTCTGGTCAAAGATATCAATGTAGAACATCCAGCCTTACGCATTTTCCGTTCACTGGCTCTAGCAGACATTAGTATCGACTTTATCAATGTCAGTCCTGAATTAATCATGATTACGGTTAAAGATGAAGTGGCTAAGAAGGCACTGGACGTTCTTGAAAACCTAGGGATTACGCCTCAGGTACGCTCCAACTGTGCCAAGGTTTCTACAGTGGGTGCAGGTATTACAGGGGTGCCCGGTGTGATGGCACGCATCGTTCAGGCTCTGACTGAAGAAGGAGTAGAAATACTACAGTCTTCCGACTCCCATACCACCATCTGGGTGCTGGTGGAGAGAGATGATATGAAAAAAGCCATCCGTGCCCTGCACCGGAAGTTTGAACTGGGTCATCGAAACAAAACCCAATAAATATCCACGGTGGAATAAATTTAAAGGATGGTGAAAGTCAATGGCAGCGATTGATTTCGGACGTGTGCTAACTGCCATGGTTACCCCGTTTAATACCGACCTGTCTGTTAATTACGCGCAGGCAAAAAAATTAGCTCGATATTTGGTAGAAAACGGCTCAGACGGCCTGGTAGTTTGTGGCACCACTGGAGAATCGCCAACTCTGACCAAAGATGAAAAGATTGCGTTATTCACGGCTGTGGTGGAAGAAGTGGGGGGCAAAGCAGCGGTGGTGGCTGGTACCGGTAGTTATGATACCGCCAGTAGTATGGCCTTAACCAAAGAAGCCGAGAAAGTAGGCTGCGATGGGGTTATGTTGGTGGCACCTTATTATAACAAACCTTCCCAAGAAGGGCTTTATCGGCATTTTAAAGCCATTGCAGAAAGTACCACTTTGCCGGTGATTCTTTACAACATTCCCGGTCGTACCGGCATTAATGTTTTACCTGCAACGGTAAAAAGACTGGCTGAAGATGTTCCTAATATTGTAGCCATTAAGGAAGCCGCAGGCAGTATTGATCAGGTTTCAGAACTAAAGAAAGTATTACCCGAGGATTTTGCTATTTACAGTGGTGACGATTCCATGACTCTCCCGATGCTGTCTCTGGGAGCTAAGGGAATTATTAGCGTAGCAGCCCATGTAGCTGGTAAGCAGATTCAAGAGATGATCGATGCTTTTTCCGCAGGCAATACCACTCTGGCTGCTAACCTGCATAAGAAACTGTTCCCGTTATTTAAAGGATTATTTATTACCACCAATCCTGTTCCTGTTAAGACAGCCTTGAGCTTAAAGGGCATAGCGGTAGGTAGTGTGCGGTTGCCCTTGGTGGATGCCACCACCAGTGAGATTGATTCGGTAAAAGGTTTGTTGCAAAACCTTGAACTTTTATAGATTTGATCGAATACTATCTATACAAACAGGGTGATAGCCCTGTTTGTATTATTTTGGCACTTATGGGCAATTATATTGCCGTTAGAGCTATTTTTTTAGTATAATGGTTTGCGTAGGTTACTGGAACGGGTTTCCACATTTCGGACAATTTCATATTTTCCCCGCCTTCTCCTAGTTTCTCACCGTAATTTTAGTAACTACTGACGTATTAGGAATCGATTTATTATATAGATAATAGGAGGTGCGGTTTTGGCCAAGGAACCAAAATTAGCTGTAATTCCCCTGGGGGGATTAGGCGAGATCGGTAAAAACATGACCGTGGTGAGATTTGGGGAAAATATTGTTTTGATCGATTGTGGTTTAATGTTTCCAGAAGAGGAAATGTTAGGAATTGATATTGTGATTCCTGATATAACGTATCTTTTGGAACATAAGGAGCAGGTATTAGGTATACTCCTAACGCATGGTCATGAAGATCATATTGGAGCGTTGCCCTACGTTTTACGGCAAATTAATGTCCCGGTCTATGGTTCGAAGCTTACCTTGGGTTTGGTGCAGGGAAAATTAAAAGAGCACAATATGCTGGAACAGGTTAAGCTTACGACCGTGAAACCCCGGGATATTATACCCATAGGACCCTTTAAGGTAGAATTTATTCGAGTTTGCCATAGTATTCCTGATTCTATGGCCATTGCTATCCATACACCGGTGGGAACTCTCCTGCACACGGGAGATTTTAAAATTGACCAAACTCCTGTGGATGGCGAGGTAATCGATTTACCTCGGTTTGCTGCTCTGGGAGAAAAGGGTGTATTGGTGATGCTCTCGGATAGTACAAATGTTGAGCGGTCTGGCTACACAATGTCCGAGCGGGTAGTAGGGAATACCTTTGATGATACCTTCCGACATGCTCAGGAAAGAATTATTATTGCAACCTTTGCTTCCAATGTACATCGGTTGCAGCAAGCTATTACAGTAGCACACAAATACGAACGACATGTGGCCGTGGTGGGTCGGAGTATGGCGAATGTTGTGCAGGTAGCGGGTGACCTAGGCTATTTGCATATACCCGAAGGAACCTTGATTGAACTGGATGAAGCGAATCGACTGCCCAAGAATAAAGTCGTTTTACTGACCACAGGCAGCCAAGGAGAGCCCATGTCTGCGTTAACCCGTATTGCTATGAACGATCATCGCCAGGTGGATATCATGCCTGGTGATACCGTCATGATTTCTGCCACGCCAATACCTGGCAATGAAAAACTGGTAGCCCGGATTATTGACCATTTGTTTAAACTGGGGGCCAAGGTTATCTATGAAGCAGTTTCTGGCATCCACGTTTCCGGTCACCCCAGTCAGGAAGAATTAAAGCTTATGCTGAACCTGATTCGACCGAAGTTTTTCATTCCTGTACACGGTGAATACCGGATGTTAAAAAGACATGCAGAACTAGCGAAAGAGCTGGGGATTCCCTCAGAAAATATCTTTGTCGGTGAAAATGGACAAGTTCTGGAATTTAATCGTAAAACCGGTCGGACGCTGGGGAGGGTAACCTCCGGCAGAGTACTGGTGGACGGCCTTGGTGTCGGCGATGTGGGGAACATTGTTTTACGAGATAGAAAACAATTATCCCAGGATGGTATTTTGATTGTGGTGGTTACCATGAACAAAGAAACCAATCAAGTATTGTCTGGACCAGATATCGTTTCTAGAGGTTTTGTCTATGTCCGCGAATCAGAGATGTTGATGGAAGAGGCTAAAACAAAGGTTAAGATGGCCTTGGATAAATGCTGTGTCCGGGGAATTTCAGAATGGGCAGCTATGAAATCTGTAATTAGAGATGATTTAGGAAAGTTTCTTTATGAAAAAACTAGGAGAAGGCCAATGATCTTACCGATCATCATGGAAGTATAATACCGAGAAAACTCCCACATTTTATGGTGGGAGTTTTAATTTCTCTATAAAATATGGTAAAATAAAAACTATTGTTTGGCAGCGATTTCAATAAGATGATGCATTTTATGCACTAAATCATAAGTTTGTTCATGAAAGGTAGCCAGTGCGATACTACCCGGAAAGGAGACCTATGGCTGGTATTCTGTTAGAGATTCAGGAAACGGTAGAAAAATATGCCGCCATCATGGCCAAAATTTCAAACGTTGATGTTGAGGTAGTGGATGCTGACCTGTTCCGCGTAGCTGGGACAGGAATTTTTGCCCCTTTTGTTAACATGGACATGTCGGCAGAAGGATACACTTACCGTCAGGTTTTAAAAACCGGCAAACTGCAGATTATCTATACGCCGGGCTGTGATCCTATCTGTCAGGACTGCCCCAAGCAGAACAACTGCACCGAGGAAATTGAAATCGCCATGCCCATTCTTGCCCGAGGAAAAACCATCGGGATAATTGGCTTGGTGGGTTCCAGTGAGTGGCAGAGAAACACTATTTTGCGGGACGAGGGAACCTACCTTGGCCTCATTGAGCAAATTGCCAACTTTATTGCAGCGAAAGCTACCGAACGAATTGACCAAAAGAAACAAGAGTCAATGCTGTCAGCATTATCCTGTACCATCGACCATATGGAGCAGGGCATTTTGATTTTAGGCAGCGACCGCACAATCACCCTGGCAAACAATGAAGCCCGCAAGCAACTGAAGATGGAAATAGTAGAAGGAAGCCCAGTAAAATTAATCTCCACCCGGGATAAAATAAATGGCCAAAGTGAGTACCTGCTCTCTGTAGCGGACAAGAAAACATCTATATTAGGTGAAATTTATAATCCCTTTAAGGCAGATGAAAGCTATGCAGAGGTTCTGGTATTTACCCGTTCTAAAAATCTGCATCAAAAGATGTATGCTTTGACGGCCGCAATTTCCACCGGCAACATAATAGGCAGTAGCAAAGAAACCGACGCTTTACGTACGGAAATTCAAAAGGTAGCCAACAGTACCTCCACCGTATTGATCACTGGAGAAAGCGGCACCGGCAAAGAGGTGGCAGCCACCGCTATTTGGCGGGCCGGCAATCGCCGTGACCAGCAGTTTGTTGCACTCAACTGTGCGGCAATCCCAGAAAGCCTATTGGAGTCGGAGCTGTTTGGGTATGTGAAAGGTGCCTTTACCGGGGCAGATCCCAACGGAAGAATCGGCAAGTTTGAATTGGCCAACCAGGGCATCATCTTTTTAGACGAAATTGGGGACATGCCGCTGTATCTGCAGGCAAAGCTGCTGCGTATTCTACAGGATAGAAAAATCGTTCGTATCGGCTCAAACCAACTCATACCTGTTGATGTACGGGTGATTGCCGCCACTAATAAAGATCTGAAATCAATGATTGCCGACGGTAAATTCCGTGAAGACCTGTATTACCGCCTGAATGTCATTCCTTTACATATTCTGCCTTTACGGCAGCGGCAAAAGGATATTCCGGATCTCGCCAATCTGTTTGCACAGAGGTATGCAGCCCTTTTTGGTAAATCGCAGTGCAGAATTCCACCTCAAACAATGGATGCATTATTGGCATATCCATGGTACGGGAATGTACGGGAATTGGAAAACACGATTGAATTTATGGTCAACATGAGCGATAAAGAAGGCATTTTGGATTTGGATACCCTGCCAAGAGATTTTTTTGAGCACCAGCGTAGAACGGCAGACAAACCTGATTGGAGTGCTAACTCGGTAAAAGGTTCTTCGCCACCAACCGATGTGCAAACCGTCCTGCCACTAAAAGAAGTGGAGCGCCGCGAAATTCAAAAGGCTTTGCAACTGTTTGGTGAAAACACCCAAGGCAAAAAGAGGGCTGCCAAAAGCTTGGGTATCAGCTTGGCTACCTTGTACCGCAAGACAGAGGAATTCTCAAAATAATAATTATCTCAATTCCTATTTCGAGAATTTTTCTCAAATCGAGAATTGAGATTTCTTTTTTCATTCACTATATTCGATAGGCATCAAAAAATTATTGTTAGATTTTTAACGGAAATGCGATATTTTTTAGAATATGTCGCATTTTTTATTATTTTGCAACAAAAACAAATTATTGGTACAAAATTTGCTAAATAATAGAAAAACGCTGTTGAGCGAAGAATAACGGAGGGATGAAATCATCTTATGAAAGAGCTATTTAAGTTGGTTTCGTACAAGCGAGACGAACAACAAACAGACGATTTATCATTTTTGAGTTTGGCAGAAGCAAAAAAAGTGCAGAGTTTTCATGCCAGCTTTCCGGTTTATCAAAAAACTCCTCTGGTTGAGTTGAAGAATACTGCACAGGTTTTAGGACTTGGTACCCTTTATGTAAAGGATGAATCTCACCGCTTTGGTCTGAACGCCTTCAAGGTCTTAGGTGGCAGCTTTGCCATCGGTAACTACATAGCCAAAGAACTGGGGATGGACATTGCCGAACTGCCCTATAAAAGAATGGTTTCTGCTGAGATAAGGGAAAAACTTGGCGATCTGACCTTTGTTACTGCTACCGATGGTAACCACGGACGTGGCGTAGCCTGGACCGCTAACCAGCTTAAACAGCATTCTGTGGTTTACATGCCCAAGGGCAGTGCCATTGAACGTCTGGAAAACATCCGTGCAGAAGGGGCTGAGGCTTCCATCACTAATCTGAACTATGATGATGCAGTTCGTTTGGCAAATAAGCAGGCCGAAGATAAAGGGTGGATTATGGTTCAGGATACCGCCTGGGATGGGTATGAGGACATTCCCGCCTGGATCATGCAGGGTTATGTCACCATGGGTCTGGAAGCCTATGAGCAACTTCCTGAAAAGCCCACACACATCTTTGTACAGGCTGGTGTAGGCTCTCTGGCTGCTTCCATCGTCGGTTTCTTCTCTGCTCTGTATGGCGACGACCGCCCCATCATGACCGTAGTGGAACCCAACAAAGCAGACTGCTTATATCGCACCGCCGAAGCAAACGATGGCAAACTGCACTTTGTTACCGGGCAAATGGATACCATCATGGCTGGCTTGGCCTGTGGCGAACCCTGCAGCATTGGCTGGGAGATTTTGAAAAACTACACAGATAACTTTGTTTCCTGCCCCGACTATGTTGCCGCCAAGGGTATGCGCATGCTAGGCAACCCAGCCGCCCAGGATGAGCGGGTGATCTCGGGTGAAAGCGGCGCCGCAACCTTAGGTTATGTAGCCGAAATCATGACCAATCCCGAATTGAAGCATCTCAAAGAGGTTCTGAAGTTGGACGAAAACTCCCGTGTGCTTTTCTTCAGCACCGAAGGCGATACCGACCGCGAAAATTACCGCGCTGTTGTCTGGGACGGCAAATTTCCCAGTGAAAAGTAGACCCAATCCATATAAATACTGGAGGGAAAAAACTATGTTGAGCAAAGAACGTGAATCTACTGTGGTGGAACTGTGCCAAAAGCTTATTCGTCAGCGGAGCTACTCCGGCGAAGAGCAGGGGGTAGTTCAGGTTCTGCAGGAGAATATGAAGGCCTTGGGCTTTGACGAAGTCACTGTAGATCGTTATGGCAACATTATTGGCTGTATCAAGGGCAAGCGGCGGGGCAAAAAGCTATTATTTGACGGACACATAGACACCGTGCCTGCCACCAATACGGCCGAATGGCAGCATCCCCCTTTCGCAGCTGAAATTCACGATGGCAAGATTTATGGGCGCGGTACCAGCGACATGAAGGGTGCTGTTGCCGCCATGACCTGTGCTGCCGCCAACTTCGCGCAGGACACCAACAAAGACTTTGCCGGTGAGATCTATGTGGCCGGGGTGGTGCATGAAGAATGCTTTGAAGGTGTGGCTGCCCGTGAAATCAGCAAGCAAGTGCAGCCCGACTATGTCGTCATCGGCGAAGCCAGCCAGCTGAATCTCAAGATTGGTCAGCGTGGTCGTGCCGAAATCGTCATCGAAACCTTTGGCATTCCTTGTCACAGTGCCAACCCCGAAAAGGGCGTTAATGCAGTGTACAAGATGGCCAAGGTGATCGATGCCATCCGCACTCTGGTACCGCCCCATCATCCCGTGCTGGGGGACGGTATTTTAGAACTTACCGACATCAAGAGCAGTCCTTACCCCGGTGCTTCGGTTGTTCCGGAATACTGCCGTGCCACCTATGACCGCCGTCTGTTGGTAGGCGAAACCAAGGAGAGTGTTTTGCTTCCTATTCAGCAGCTTCTTAGCCAGTTGATGGCTCAGGACCCGGAACTGAAGGTAACGGCCAGCTATGCCGTTGGTGTTGAAAAATGTCATACCGGCAACGAGATTGAAGGCGAACGGTTCTTCCCCGGCTGGCTGTATGAAGAGAATTCAGATTTTGTGCAGAGTGTCTTTAGCCAACTGAAGGAGATGGGTTACCATCCTTCTATTACCCAATATAACTTCTGCACTAACGGCAGCCATTATGCAGGCGAAGCGGGCATCAAAACCTTTGGCCTGGGTCCTTCCAAAGAAAACTTAGCGCATACTGTGGACGAACATATCGAAATCGATCAGCTTACCAAGGTGACTGACTGTTACTATGGCATTATGCAAGCACTGCTAAAGTAGAATTATAAATTTGAAAGGAGCAAAGGCCATGTTTGATTTAATCATTAAAAATGGCAAGGTTGTGTCTCCCTCAGCCACGATGGAATGCGACGTCGCCATAAAAGACGGAAAAATCGCCGCACTGGGCCATTTTAACGCCAGTGAAGCGGCTTCGGTTGTAGATGCGACAGGCAAGTATGTGATGCCCGGTGTGATTGAGGCACACATGCATTGTCAGGCACCCTTTCAGGGATGTCTTGGCGCCAATACCTTTTTTGAGCAGAGTATTTCAGGGGCATTTGGCGGTGTGACTACCTTTATGGATTTTGCCAACATGAGCCGCGGGCAGTCTCCCTATACACAGGCATTGGCACGGGCGGAGGAAATGAGTGAATCCGCCATTGACTATAGCGTACATGGCAAATTTGTTGAGTCAACCCCTGAGGCCATTGCGGATATTGAAAAAATGGCTGATGCTGGTATGCCAACCTTTAAGATGTTTATGACGTATAAAAAAGAAGGCGTCATGAGTGACGATGAAACCATGTTGAAGGTATTTCAAAAGGCCAAAGAAGTTGGCGGTCTGCCCATGGTGCATTGTGAGAGTAACGCCATTGCGGAAACCAACATTGAAAAATGCAGACAAGCCGGCGACATGAGCTGGGTCAATTTTGCCAAATGCAAGCCGGTGCTTTGCGAAGCAGAGGCCTTTGCTCGCGCTGTTTATTTTACCGAATATATCGGCAATGGGTTGATTGTCGTTCATACAACGAATGGTGAGGCTTTAGACACTGCGCGGCGTGCCCAAGCTAAAGATCTTCCTCTTTACGTGGAAACCGGCCCGCACTATCTGACCTTGTTTGATGATCTCTACCAAGGCGAAAACGGCCATCTGGCGATTTGCTCACCGCCGCTGCGCACCCCCGAAGAGGCGGAAGATCTCTGGCAGGGTCTTAAGGACGGTACCATTCTTCTGACCGGCTCAGACGACTGTACCTTTGACATTGATGAAAAATCTATGTTCTTGGAGAAAAACCCAGACGGCACCTGGAAACAGGATTTTACCAAAGTGGTGAACGGTTTAAGCGGGCTGGAAATCCGACTCCCTACCCTGTTGAGCGAGGGGGTCAACAAGGGCAGGATTTCCATTAATAAGCTCTGTGCTCTTACCAGCACTAACATTGCCAAGGTATATGGCTGCTATCCTCAAAAGGGCATTATCGCCCCCGGTTCGGACGCGGACATTGTGCTGGTTGACTTGGACAAAGAAGTAGTACTAAGCAAAGAGGTTTTGCACAATAACATCAGCTACTGTCTGCATGAAGGCATGAAGGTTACAGGCTACCCGGTAATGACCATTGCCAAGGGTAAGATTATTGTGGAAAATGGTCAGTTCAAAGGTGAAAAGGGCGCCGGCAAGTTCCTTAAGAGAAAGATTGATCCCCAATATCTGGCCCACTATAGCCTGGACTAAGTTGAACGAAGGAACGGGAGGAACTATTTATGACAACAAACAGTAATGAGGCCCTGCGTAACAGCGAGTTGTTACCTACCACGGACGATCAGCGCACTATGTCTCTGGCAGATTACATTATTCTTTGGGCAGGTATGACGATTAACGTGGTTGCCTTCAGCCTTGGCGCGCAATATTACGACGGCGGACGCGGACTGTCGCCGTGGACCATGATTTTTGTGATGACCATCGGTTACGGTCTGGTTACTGCCTTAACTGCCATGGTGGGCGATATCGGCACTAAATATGGGGTTCCCTTTGCAGCGTACACCCGTGCTCCCTTTGGCTATAAGGGTTCCTATGTGGCAGGGCTTATTCGGGCCATCCCCGGCATGTATTGGTTTGGTTTTCTAACCTGGGTTGGGGCGGCAGCGATTAACCAGATGTTGGGAATTATTTTCCCTGGATTCAGTAATCTGACCCTGATGATCATTCTTTTTGCCGCTATCCAGATTTTGAACACCATGTATGGACTCAAAGCGATGGCCAAATTTGATTGGGTCGCCATTCCCTGCTTGGCCGTTATGTTTGGTGCTATTCTGGTGGTTTCTCTGCAAAAATATAATATTTCACTGCCAGATATTATGGCAGCGCCTGCCGAAGGCAGATATTCCCTGGCCTATGCCATTGCGGGTATTGCCGGTGGTTGGATTACCATGTCACTGAACGGTAGCGACCTTAGTCGTCAGATTAAGCGGGTGGACGGATATGAGAAGAAAGGCTTTTTTGCCCGCAACCAGCGCTCGATCATCGGACAGGTAGTAGGCTTGATGCTGGTAGGCATCGGAACCATGCTGGTTGGCGTTGTGACGGGCATTACCTCCGGTTACTGGGATTTGAATCAAGTTGTTCCCGACCTTTTCCAGAGCAAGATAGTCCTAATTTTTAGCTTTCTGGTTATTATGTTTGCTCAGTGGTCCACCAATACTGCGGCCAACCTTTTGCCCCCCACTCTGGTGCTGCTCAATATCTTCCCGAAGCTTAAGTATTGGATGAGCGCGGTGATTTGCGGCGTACTGTCTGTGGGCATGATGCCCTGGAAGCTGCAGAGCCAAGGAGGCTTCTTGGTCATGGTACAGGCTTGGATTTCCCAGATGCTTGGGCCCATTATCGGTATTTTATTGGTGGACTATTTCCTCATTCGCAAGTGCAAACTGAATGTAAGGGATCTGTATGTGGCAGACGGTCAATATAAGTATACCAACGGTTTTAATATGAGTGCGCTGGTTACCATCGTGGTGTCCTTTGGCGTTGGCCTGCTGTGTGGTGATTATGCCTTCTTTGCGGGTCTGGGCTGCAGCGTGGTTCTGTATTATGTCCTGATGAAGACATTTACCCTCAAAAAGTATGATCAGCGTGTTGGTGAGGAAATTCTTTTTGATCCGGCGAAGGATTAAGTTGATAGAAAAGTGGAGGCGTTAACGAATCCATGAAAATTCTCATTCAAAACGGATTGGTTGTAGACGGCAGTGGTGCTGCGGGTTATCAGGCAGACGTACTGCTGGACGGTGACCGCATTGCCGCCATCGGCACAGGTCTTGTAGCGGAAGGGGCCCTGGTTATCGACGCAACCGGTCTGGTGGTGGCCCCCGGCTTTATTGACACCCACAGCCACAGCGACTTGCAAATTTTAATTAACCCCGAGGTAGCCCCGAAGGTGCTGCAGGGCATCACCACGGAAATTCTGGGGCAGGACGGTATTTCTCTGGCTCCCTTGCCCATGGAGTACATCGGTCCCTGGCGCAAAAATCTCGCCGGTTTGGATGGTGACAGCGACGACATCAACTGGGAATTCAAAAACACCGCAGGCTACCTCAAACTAATTGAAGAAGTGGGGCCCGGGTTGAACGAGTGCTATCTGGTCCCACATGGCAATATCCGCATGGAAGCTATGGGTCTGGAAAACCGCCTGCCCAATGATGAAGAATTGGCAAAGATGCGCCAAATCACCCGTCGTGAGATGGAGGCCGGTGCCATCGGCCTTTCCACCGGCCTGATCTACATGCCCTGCGCCTATTCCGAATCCAAAGAGATTATTGAGATGTGTAAGGTCGTTGCGGCATACGATGGTATCTTCGTCATTCACCAGCGCAGTGAAGCCGATACCATTCTGGAGTCAATGGAAGAAGTTGTCCAGATTGGACGTAAATCGGGGGTTAAGATTCACTATTCCCACTTCAAGGTTTGTGGCAAGAAAAACTGGGACAAGATTGAAAAGGTTGTTGAATTGCTGGAAAAAGCCCAAAGAGAAGGCATTCATGTTAGCTTTGACCAGTACCCCTATGTGGCAGGCAGCACCATGCTGGGCGTGATCCTTCCTCCTTGGGTACACGACGGTGGCACCGATAAGGTTCTGGAGCGCCTGGCCGATCCCGAGCTGCGAAAAAAAATGATCCATGATATTGAGCATGGCATCCCCGGTTGGGACAACTTCGTAGAATTTGCCGGACTGGACCAGATCTTCGTCACCAGTGTAAAAACCAGCAAAAACCAAGACACAGTCGGGCTTAACCTGGTTCAGCTGGGCCAGTTGCGCGGCAAAGATCCCTATGAGGCAACCTTTGATCTGCTGCTACAGGAGGAAAATGCCGTTGGCATGGTAGATTTCTACGGCACCGAAGAGCATGTTCAACTCTTTATGAAGCGCCCCGAAATGAACGCCTGCACCGACGGTCTGTTAGGAGGCAAGCCTCATCCTCGTGTATTTGGCGCCTTCCCCCGCATTCTTGGCAAGTATGTACGGGAAGAAAAGACCTTCAGCTTAGAAGAAGCCGTTTACAAAATGACCAAGAAGCCGGCCACTACTTTTACGATTGTAAACCGTGGCGAGCTTCGTGAAGGTTACTTTGCCGATATCACCATCTTTAACCCGGAAACGGTCATTGACAAGGGCACCTACACCGAACCGGTGCAGTATCCTGAAGGCCTTGAATATGTAATCATCAATGGCTCATTGACCGTAGCTCAAGGTAAGCATACGGGCAACCGCAGCGGCAAGGTGCTTCGCAAAAAGGGCACAGAGGTCAGATAGAAAACCGTTCCTATGCTCCGGACAAGTTTAGAGTACAAAGTAAGAAGTGATGGAGGAGATAACTATGAAGGAAATTAAAACGTCTAATGCCCCTGGCGCCATTGGCCCCTATTCGCAAGGGTTCATCAGCAATGGTATGGTGTATACCTCCGGCCAGATTCCGGTAAATCCCGCTAACGGTGAAGTACCTGAAGGCATTTCAGCACAAGCGGAACAGAGCTGCCAAAACGTGGGTGCTCTGTTGGAGGCTGCTGGCAGCGGCTTTGCAAACGTCGTCAAAACAACCTGCTTTTTGGCGGATATGGCCGATTTTGCAGCCTTTAACGAAGTATACGCGCGGTATTTTATCTCGAAGCCAGCCCGCAGCTGCGTTGCTGTAAAGGAGTTGCCCAAAGGCGTACTTTGCGAAATTGAAGCAATTGCCGAGTTGTAAGAAATCATCATTGCTTAGTAGATAATCTCTTACTGCAGGGTACTTGTTCCTATAACCTTTAGCTTTGTCAACAACCTAAAGGGAGTGGTGTAAAACTATTTTTACATCTCTCCCTTTTTGCCATTTGTCAGGGAAAAGATAACCCTACCTATTGGCCGGCAGCCTTCGGTCAATTCACAACATCAATTAATGGAACGAATTTTATATAGATCACCCTAGTAAGTATTGTATACCCAACAAGCCTAGACAGTTTTTAAATTTCATACATTATGGTAATGCTATCAATACATACTAAGGATAGTGTTTAAATAATACCAAGGAGTGACTCTGATGAACCCACATTTTTACAATAATGATCCGGGAGTGCCCTATAACCCCAATACGGTAAATCCCAATCCGCTGCAACCACCGATGCCACCCCCCAACCTACCCGGAGCCAACCCAAATCCTGCTGCAGCTCCGAAAAGGGTGACGGGCCAAGCCAAAGGAACACTGGAAAATATTAAGGAACTGGGAACCCCTACAATGCCGGAAGCAATAAAGAGTAATATTCATTGTGTTACCATTGTTGGCCAAATTGAAGGGCATATTATCCTGCCCCAGCAAAACAAAACCACGAAATATGAGCATATTATTCCACAATTAGTGGGCATTGAACAGGACGATAGTATAGAGGGAGTATTACTGATCTTAAATACCGTTGGCGGAGATGTGGAGGCCGGTTTGGCCATTGCCGAAGTGGTAGCCACCATGACCAAGCCCACCGTTACCTTGGTGTTAGGTGGTGGACATAGTATTGGTGTGCCCATTGCAGTTTCCGGTAATCGTAGTTTCATTGCACCCACAGCCTCTATGACGATCCATCCCATTCGCTTAAACGGACTGGTTATTGGGGTTCCCCAGACCTATGACTATCTGGACAAAATGCAAGATCGTGTCATTCGCTTTGTAACGGAGCATTCTAAGGTTTCCGAGCAGCAATTTCGTGAATTAATGTTCCGTACCGGGGAACTGGCGAGGGATATTGGCACAGTGGTGATTGGTAAGGATGCTGTTGAATACGGTTTGATCGATGAGGTAGGAGGCATTGGCCAGGCTCTCTGCAAACTGAAGCAACTTATCGAGGAACGTAAAGGTCAAGAGAGGTGTATGCTACAGTGATTTTATGGACACCCATGCTACCGGAACAAGTATTACAAGGACTGGATGACAATGTATATCCTGATTATGAGGCAGGAGAGGTGGCAGGTATTCCTGTTCTACTGGAAAAGGTGGAGAATGGTCAAAAAAGAGTGGTGCGCATCAATAGTACAGACCCTGCCCATTTCCTAAACCGGGGGGTATATCCGGGGTTACTTACATAATAGTAACAAATCAAAAGATATAGAGTACGTGTGTCCTATGGAAAACTAACCACGCCTACGGCCTAAGGCTTATGGCCGGCCGACGGCAAAAGGAGTGCCGCTTACTACATAAAAAGTAGCTTTGCGGCACTCCTTGTCTTCTGTTTAGCGGGAATAATAGGGTTGTCCACCGCCAACATAAATGGATTGATTTTGCAGATTCGGGTTGGTAAAGCTTTGCTGATAATTATTTAGCCCTTGCGGTGCTTGAATACCCTGATACTGTGCCATCTGGTGCATGGGACTCATGCTTTGCTGCTGCTCCATCATGAGTTTTTGCGTATCACTTTGCACCTGACCAATCATTTGCTGATCTGCCATCATAGGTTGATACCAGCCACGTTGGTGGGCAAGGTCAAAGGCTTCTTTTTGCTCAGCAAAGGTACGGTTGAGCAATTGCATATAATCCTGTCTAAGCTGTTCATCTTCACACTCTAAAATTTTTCCAGTCAGACAGGTAGCGCTCCATTTTAGCTGGTTAATAACCGCCAGACATAAATTTTTATCGGTTACTTGATCCTGATACATTTGATGACCTCCTGTCTTTAGATTATTGAATGGGGGTAATATTGGTGTGCTGTGCCAGTCTTTGCAAGCAATCGGTACGGCTATGGGCCAATTTCTGGCATAATTGACCAAATTGCGGATCTGTACTTTCCCGGGCAAAATGATTGAACTGCCCTACCAAAGTGCTTTCCAACATTAGATGGGACTGTAAGTCGATGAGTTCCCTAGCGGTAATTTTGCCGGTAGCATGTGGCATAAAGTGAAACCTCCTTTTAAATGTGACATTCATAGTTAATATGTTACGATTTCAAGGCTTTATACATGGGCAGGTATCCAATAAAAGGATTTTGGAAATTTCTGTAGTATATAGTAAGGGGAGGTGCCCGACTTGGATTTACTAAAAAAATTAAGGGATGATTTAAAATATGAAATATTCGGTATTATTCTTCTCTCCATTGCAGTTCTGGGGCTGATTAGTTTTGCCGATACACCTTTAGGAGCCATTGGTGGTTTTGTAGGGCGGGTGCTGAAAAGTTTGTTTGGCACCCTGGGTGGGGTCGTGTTAATGATATTTCTGGGTCTCTTTGGTATAAAACTTATCATAGATCGGACTAAGACCCCAGTAAATATTAAGGTTTACGGGGCAGTGCTGTTATTTTTCCTTACCCTGATCGTTTTAAGCTTAATGGTCCCATTACAACCAACCTTTCTTGAAATACTCATGACGGTTACAGATCAGGCGATCGCCAGTCGGGGAGGCGGTCTGGTTGGTTCCTTATTAGCCTTTTTGCTTTTGCAATCCTTTGGTAGTGTTGGTACTTACATTTTGTTATGCTCTACCGGAGTGGTGGCAATTTTATTAATGACCAATGTTTCTATGGCAGTACTGGCACAGAAAACAACCAGTCGAGCTAAAGATTGTTTTTCCGGCACCGGCAAGCGTCTCAACGATTTTTTATTCACGGAAGTGGAGGAACCTGAACTCGACAAGTCAAAAGACCTAACGAAAATATCACCAATTATTATCAATAGTGATGCGGAAGACCTGCCATTTAGTGCTGCGGACACGTCCTTTCAGGAGATTCAGGAAAAGGACGATTTAGAGAAAACAGGTCCCATTAATTTAACCTTTAATTTCAAAGCTACTAAAAAGGAAAACACACGGTTGGAAACTGCTCCGGATTTTGAAGAAGAGAAATCTACTTCCTACGCGCAGTTATCTTTAAATGATGTAAGTGATTTTAAACTGCCACCGCTAACCTTGTTAGCAAAGCCCTTAAAAGGCACAAAAAATATCTCTACGGCTAAAGATATTACTGAAAACATTGCTAAATTAGAGGAAACCCTAGAGAATTTTGGTATTAAAGCAAAGGTTACCCAGGTTTCCCGGGGACCCGCTATTACCAGGTATGAAATTCAGCCGCCGGCAGGTGTTAAAGTAAGCCGGATTGTTAGTCTGGCTGATGATATAGCTTTGTCCATGGCAGCACCTGATGTGCGAATTGAAGCCCCGATTCCCGGCAAAGCTGCGGTAGGGATAGAAGTTCCTAACCGAGAAATCTCCATGGTGCATATCCGAGATCTTCTGGAATCGCAAGAGTTTATCTCAGCTCCCTCTCGTTTAACCGTAGCACTGGGCAAGGATATAGCTGGCACACCGATCATGGCAGACCTTACCAAAATGCCCCACTTACTTATTGCCGGAGCAACCGGGGCAGGAAAAAGTGTTTGTATTAATACATTAATTTCTTCAATTCTTTTTAAGTCAACACCGGATGAAGTTAAGTTTTTAATGATTGATCCGAAAATGGTAGAATTGGCTACCTATAATGGTATTCCCCACCTGGTATCACCGGTTGTTACCAATCCTAAAAAGGCTGCCACCACCTTGCGTTGGGCCGTGCGGGAG
>CAMKDG010000027.1 GCA_946411205.1 uncultured Desulfotomaculum sp. | reverse complement strand
GATGTAATTTAATTTAAAAAGCTTATAAAACTAGAAAACTACCACAGACAGTGGTAGAGATCGAAAAATATCTAGTTGTGTCGAAAGTCCTAATAACCACAGAAACTACTATCCCCGCACACGGGTATAGTAGTTTCTTTATTTCTTGCGTTTCTTATTTTTCTGTTGTTCTGCTCATTCATATACAAATCATCCTTAAAATCATGGTAACAAGATAATTAATGTTAGTATAATATAAGAAGTAAACAGGATTACTTTTGGCAAGAGCGACTATCTATTACCCTAAGCCCCATTGCCAGTGCTTCCTGTAATTTGTTTCCTGTTTTTTTGTAGGTATTCATTAAATTCGGGGAATGATTTCTCAAACTGTATACTGAGCCAGATTTTGATTCGCTGGTCTCCGTTCTTCCAGGTATCAGTTAGGTAGCTTACCATTTGGCCTAATTCAATATCTTCCACAGGAATTATAGCCTTCGGCTGGAGGTCTCCATAGAGGCCTCTGGCCTTTGCTTTTTCTATAGCAACACGAACAAAATCTATCCCGTATCGCCCCAGGGTTTCTTCTACAACTTCTTCTACAGGCCGGTACATTGGTTCTTCACCACTGCAAAGCCATTCTTCACGAATGCCAAATTGAAGGCTAAGGACTTTAATAAATATGTCGGAAGGTGTCTTTTGATCCTTCTCAATATTAGCGATATGACTCTGTCCAACACCTAGTAAATCCCCAAATTCTGATTGGGTTAATTTATTATTAATTCTTATGCTTTTGATTCTTTCTCCTAATGAAACCATAATAGAACTCCCAAGAAAATAAAATTTTCATTGACATCATGTCTGAGAAATAATAATATATTTCTATAAAATATTATCTAAATAACAACCAATAAAAATATGCTTTAAAAATATTTATTGCCTTAGTATTTAGGTAGGGGGGTGTGCAATTGAAAAAAGAGAAAAAAGGCATGACCCCTAATGAAATTAGAGCAGAATTAATAAAACGTGGTGTCCAAATTAAAGACATTGCCAAAGTGGCAGGTGTTACCAGTGAAGCGGTAAGCATGGCTATAAGTGACAAGGCCAAATACAAAGGACACCGTATCAGACCAATTATTGCTGCAGCCATTGGAAAAAAGGTTGAAGAGGTCTGGCCGGACTAGTATTAACAAACTAACACTTTTTTAGACTAATAGCTTGTAAAACCGAGAGATTTGCACAAGTTAAACCACAAAAGTGTTATTAAGATAATACTGCTAATTTATTATACAAATAGTTTCAGAATTTGACAATGTTTGGAGTTTTAAATCCCTCGAGAGTAATTCTTATTATCTCTGTAAGAATAACCCTTAATCTTTACTCCTTAGCTAATTTACACAGCATTACGAGAACAAATGATTACCCAGCAGCATAAAGGCAATAACAAACCAAACGTTTAGATCCCAAATTTAAACTAAACGCACAAGTCCATATTCACTTAATCTTAACAACAAATTCTATCACAAAAATACAAAAATTTCTGTAAAAAGCTGTCGGAAGGGTTAATTAATCTTATTTGTTCACTCGGGTGAACGTCAGGGAGGGGAAATAGGATGGATGCCAACACGGGATTTGTGAATGAATATAAACCCGGTCTTATAGCTTTTACTTGCTCAAAGTGCTACAAAAGGATCTGGCTTGAACCCAAAATTTACGAATATTACAAGGTCAACGGAATGTGCTTGGATTGTAAGAATGCTCGGATTAAATAATCTTCCACTGATGAGTCCCGAAGGACGAAACGGTGGCCAAGCAGCCACCGTCTGGGATTAAAAGTTTTTATGGAGGTGTCAAAGATGACTCAAATTATAGCCGTAGCAAACCAGAAAGGTGGAACCGGCAAAACAACAACTACCATCAACCTGGGAGCTTGTTTAGCAGAGCGAGGCAAGAAGGTTCTACTGGTGGATCTGGACCCCCAGGCCAACATGAGCCGGGGAGTAAATATTGTACTCGGTGAAGGGGAAAAGGGCTCCTACGATTTCATTACCGATCGGTGCCAGCCACATGAAGCAATTAAACCCACGGCTATCCCTAATTTGTTTGTTGTTCCTTCTCATATCGATCTGGCAGCTGCCGAGGCTGAATTATTTGGTGAGATTGGACGGGAGCAATTATTAAGAGCCAGCCTTGGAGATATCCAGGATCACTTTGATTACATATTTATTGACACACCACCGAGCTTGGGACTACTGATGATTAACGCCTTAAGTGCAGCCAACCAGGTTATTATCCCGGTTCAAACACAAACATTTGCGGTGAATGGCCTAAATCAACTCTTAAAAACGATTAAAACGGTCCGTACCAAAATTAATCCTTCCCTATCAGGTTGGGTAGTGCTTCCGACCATGGTGGATTATAGGCGGAATGAAGATAAAAGGGTGCTGCAGGACATTACAAAAGAGTATGGAGAGAAGGTGCTGCCAATCGCCATTAGGGTAAATGCCAAGCTTTTAGAAGCAGTCCGTATGGGACAAGTAATAACTCAATATGACCGGAATTCCACTGGAGCAAAGGAGTACTGCAGTTGTGCTGAGGAACTGCTGAAAATTTACGAAGGGGTGGCTTAATACATGACAGGGCGAGGGACGGAGAATGTAGTTGGTTTGTTTGTTAGTGGTCCAGGATCTACCGGTGTCACTCAGGAGAGAAGACAGTCCAGAATCCTAGAAGTTCCATTAAACTCAATACATCCTGATCCCAAACAGCCAAGGAAGTATTTTGACCCTGAAAAGATAACAGAGCTTGCCCAATCAATTGCAAAATATGGTGTTATACAACCTATCGGTGTTAGAAAACACCAAGAGATACCCCTCCAATATATCATCGGCTTTGGAGAGCGTAGGTGGAGGGCGGCTGCGGAAGCAGGGTTGGAAACGATTCCATGTATTGTTATTCTCAGTAATGCAGATCAGAGGGCCATTGCCTTAATTGAGAATCTTCACCGAAGTAATCTCAAAGCCTTTGAAACGGCGATGGCCATTAAGGAGATTATGGTGGGGGAAGGCCTCAGTATGGAGGCTGCCGGAAATAAGCTAGGATTTAGTAAAACAAGAGTTCACCAGTTACTCAACATATTAAATTTACCAGAGGATATGCTGAATTCATTTTGTAAAGCTGACCTTAACGAGAATCACGCCAGGGCACTATTAATGCTCAAAAAAGTTCCTAATACTCAACAAGTACTTTTTCAAGAGATTCTCCTAGAGGGATTAACCGGAAAACAGGCGTTGGCCTGGGCCGAAAACTACCTTAAGGAACTACCCACAAAAAGCCCGGCCAGCGATATAGGAAGTTCCATAAAGAAGCTCTCCAAACTACAAAAAAATTGGAGTAAACTACCGGTCCAAGAGAGAGAAGAATGTGTTAAAGAGCTAATGGATCTACGGGCACAAATTGATATTTTAATAGCAAATTCATAAAATCCTGCCTGATGAGTCCTGGGTAGTGCCCAGGCGAAACCGGCTTGTAACCTAATCCAGCCGGTCGTAGGAAGCTAATAATTTATTGAAATGGGGTGCTTTTTTTGAAAGCAGAACAGCAGTCCATATGTCCCCCGTATGCCCAAAAATCGAATAGTGATAACAAAACGGAACGCAAATTTGTAAATAAAAGGAAGAAAAACGAAACTGTTGTAATGGTAGCTCGTTTGATCATGGATGACTTTACTGTATCAATAAGCGAAATGGCTGGATTTTGTGGCATTGACCCCAAAAAAGTTCAAGCTACCTATAAGAAGATTACGGAAACTCTAAGTGAAGAGCATATTATAATCGGCCTAAATGAAGCTGAGAATAAAAAATTAAAAGATAATTTGGACTTGCGACTAAGACATATAAGCCACGAAAAAGATGCTTTTATTAGACGGGTGGCCAGAGTAATTATTGAGTATCCTCGTCTGGCGGGTAGTCGTATAGCGGACAGATTAGAAGAATCTACCATGAACGTTAGTAGGGCAATTGATAAAATTAGAAATAGAATTAGTAAAGAAGAAATAATTGCTGGATTAACAGTTGAAGAATATACACATCTAAAGAGCAAATTACAGCAACGTGCGGCTGAAGCAGCTCTGGAAAAAGAGCAAAGAGAAAAAGAGAAAGAAATGGCTAAAGCGTTCCGGGAAGAACGTAAAAATCGAGCTGCCTCAGCAACTAAAAAGAGAAGTAAGTGTTATACGATTAGCGCGATGGGGATGGCAGAATGGAATATGATGAGTTATAACCCCGAAACCGGAAGAGTTGATTATGACTATATTTTTAGGAATTATAAAAAAGACAGCCCAAATGAAATTAAACCCGGATTACCAATAGGTTTTCCAAGAAGCATACCAAAGAAAGAAATGGCGGTACAAATCAATGCACCAGATCCTTCCTATTTAATACCGTCAAAGGCATCAGGAACAGCCGCCGGCAGAAGACGCGTAGGGATAATGCAGTTAAGTTAATAAGTCGGGCTCCGGGAGGAGCGACTTAGAAAAGGAAGGGATTCTAATGAAAAGAAAAAGCTGTCAATCGTGCAAGTTCTTTGGTTGGTCTCAAAATATTGATAAAAAGATATAACCAAGCAGTATGGTCCTAAAGAGAAGGCATATCAAGTTGGTCTCAAAATATTGATAAAAAGATATGCCAAAACTATGAACTTACGCATAGAGATACTGTAGAAAATATGGAGCTAAAGGGGAAACAATGCCCAGGATGGGTACTCGGCATCGCTGATCGTGTTAACTTATACCGAGGAACGAAATTAAATGTTTTGCAAATTTATGAAATGCGGCTCGTCGACTAAGTCGGCGATTTTTATTTTTTATAAGGAAATTAACCTTTCCCGTCAAGTGTACAAACTCATGAAACATATGTTATGGAAAAGAGCCTTTCTAGAAAAATGGGGGTGTTTTTGTGGAAAAGAAGGTAAAAGTAGAGATACCCGACGCTGTTTATGAAAAAATTGTACGTTCCTTAATAAAATCGGTTCAAAATAAGCAGAAGCCATTACCAGCACTACAAAAACTATCAAATTCTCAATAACAAGTGGGTTAAGGCCCACTATTTTTTATGATTGTAAGTGGATACAAGGGGGTGATATTCTTTGTTTTTACCACCGCATATTTCAAATAGGCGGTTTGAAACTTTTAAAGATGTTAAGAAAACACTAGATGAAAAAAACCTGCCTATTGGTGGTTATCTAAGGATATCAACTAAGAAGGATAGCCAAAAAACGAGCATTGAAAATCAAAAGAAATATATCCAACAGTGGGCTGAAATCAACGGCTATAACATAGTTCGTTTTTATACGGATGTTAAATCGGGCGAGTATATGTACTTACGTAATGAATTGATGGATATGTTTAATGATATTAAAACAGGAGTAATTAAAGGGGTAGTATCAAAGGAGATTTCAAGAACCTCTAGAGATATCATGGATATTCTTGAGTTAAAACGAACTATGGGGGCATATGGTGGTTTTTTTCTTTCTATTAAAGAAAATTATGATAGCCGTATTGATGATGATGAATTTCTTCTTATTATCCACGGGGGTCTAGCCCAGAAGGAACGAAAAACTACTAGTTCACGGGTGAAAATAACCCAGGTTCTAAAGGCCAAAGAAGGGAAGACTAATGTACCTCTGCCCGCCTTTGGGTACATGTTGTCGGAGGATCGGCAACATTTAATTAAGAATCCTGGGACGGCCCCTATTTATCAGGAGATTATAGATAAATTTTTGGCTGGATGGGGTCAATTAAAGATCTCCAAATGGTTAAATAATAACAATATTCCAACCAGGCGTGGAGGTAAATGGTCCACAAATGGGATAAGATCCATATTGAGTAATCCCGTGTATTTAGGAATAACCATCTATAATGCTACAGCCTTAGTTAGAGATCACCAGGGTAAACAAAAAAGGGTAATAAGACCCCAAGAAGACTGGATCATCCGAGAGAATACCCATGAACCCTTAATCAATATAGAAACGTTTGCGAAAATACAAGCCCTTATGAAAATGAGAGCTGAGAAACATAAGCATGAGTGGAGTTGTGACAAGAAATATCTTGGATCAGGTATACTTCGTTGTGTTGTATGTAAAGGGAAAATATATGGTACTCGGATTGAGAAAAAGAGAAACAATAAAATTAAGCCAAAGAAAAAAGAGTATTTATATAGATATCGCTGTGCAGGGAATAATGGAAAATGTGATGAGGGTATTAAGTATTGGCATATGGACAAGGTAGATCACAATCTCCTGTTTTTCATTGGTACGATATTTTCTGATAAAGACAGGCTATTCACTTTCATCAAAAGGAACGTGGATCTTTATACAAGAAACTTTGATGAGTTAGTAATAAAGAGAGAGGAATTAAAGGGGAAATTAGAAAAAAATACTGGGGCTATGAAGAAGCAGCAAGTAGCTTATGAGGAAGAAATTATCACCATTGAAGAATATAAGGATCGGATGAAAGAATTAAGAAGTGGAAAAAGCTTTCTTCAAAAGCAGATCGATGATTTGAATAATAAACTGGGGCAAGTAGATATGGTCGAGGAGAAGTGCATGAAGATCTTTCAAGAAGTAAGCGTAGTACTAGACAGGCTAGATGACTTACCCCATGAAGATAAGGTGAATTTAGTGAGTAACTTTAACGCTATTTACATAGATCGGGACGGAGAAATAGTTGATGTAGACTTTGTTTAGAACCGGAATTGCTTTTAACTCTGGTTATAGCTATAATATTCCCAATCTTGTCCAACAGCTAACCTCACAATATCCCCATATCCCGACTATAAAAGTTTAAGTCCGGCCCGCCGTATTGTGTAAGAACTTCTTTTGCCAAGCGAGGATTGGGTCCAGAAACTCGAACCGGGATTTGTAATTTCTTTTCATAGATCCACATAGATGCACAAATCCTTTCCTTTAGTATTTAAGTTCCCAGGGCCAGGGAAGTTCTGCCCATTTCCAGGTGTTTTGTAATGCTGGTGAAAAACCGAAGTTAAGCAGAGGTCCACAAAACTGCTCATAATTTCGAATACACTGCATTAAATCCTGGTGTACTTTGTTAAACATAGCGAGTGCTTGCTGATCATCCGGGTGGGTATCTAAAAAAAGATTTAATTCAAGGGCAGTAAATTCTAATTGTTGAATTTGTAAAAGCATTTGTGCTATGCGACGATTATCCATACCGGTAGCTTCCACCGTGTTCACCTCCAGAATTATTTATGATAGGGGCGATATAATTCGGGAAATAGAGTTCCAACCTCTAGGGCCTTGGCGCAATCAAAGACCGGGCCAAAACGTTGGATGCAGAAATACGCCCGAGCTAGTTCCATCCCTGGGCAGGACGTTCCGGGGCAATTGTCAGGCTGCATACCTGGCATCGGTTGGAAGGGAGAAGTGGGCATCCCAGGCTTGCCGTAGAAAGGGCCGCCCATGGGACCCATCATAGGAGCAGCTTGGGCTTGGGCCTGTTCAATTTTTTTGTCATCTCTGAACATGGAGCATACCTCCAAACAATATTTAATAGGTTTATTTATATTTTCCATATTATGATATATTTGGTAATTCGGTTACAGCTGTTTAATAAAAATAAAAACCGCAGGTGCATAATCCAGTGGTTTGGTATGGTTTATGTTTTACGTTTTATAATATTTATGTGTGTTAACATAATTTGTCGTTTTTTGGGTCATTATTTCAGGATAAACCTGTATCCGTGGAGGCAGGTAATTTGGGGAATAATATGGAAACTTTTATTAGCTGGAAAAAGGAGGTAAGCTAATGCGCTACGAACAACTTCAATGGCAAGAGCAAATGAAAATACAGGTGGATTTTAACCATATGATGACGGAGTTCATTGGCGAGGAAGAGGGTTTTACCAGGGAGCATATCGAGGCACTGGCAGGGAAAATCAAAGACTCCCACCAAAGAATGCTGAAGAAAAGTGGCTCCGGGTGGATGGAGTGGAGAAATCTACCTAGTAATCAGGAAGCAGTCGTAACGAAAATTTTAACAACTGCTGGGGAAATTCGCAGCCGGGCTGAGGCTTTTGTGGTGTTAGGTATTGGTGGCTCTGCATTGGGACCGCTAGCTGTGCAAACAGCCCTTAATCACCTGCATTACAATGAATTACCTACGGAAAGACGAGGGGGCCCCCGCTTTTATGTATTAGATAACGTGGATCCCGAACGGGTGGCAGCCCTACTTGATATTATTGATCCAGCCAACACGATATTTAATGTGGTTAGTAAATCGGGCAGCACGGCTGAAACTATGGCCCAATTTATGATCGTCTTTGATTTATTGCGAGAGAAACTTGGCAGTAGCTATGCTAAAAATATTATTGTTACTACCGATGCAGAAAAAGGCAACCTTGTAAAGCTGGCCAAGGAGGAAGGCTATACCACCTTCACCATTCCCGCCGGGGTGGGCGGTCGTTTTTCAGAGCTTTCCCCTGTGGGCTTGCTGCCGGCCGCTGTATGTGGTATTGATATTAGAGAACTTTTGGCCGGGGCCGCCTACATGGAGCAGCTTTGTCAGCAGGAGGATGTTTTCCGTAATCCTGCCTATATGCTGGGGGTTTTGCAGTACCTAGCCATGCGGCGTGGTAAAAATATTTCCGTGATGATGCCTTATACAGATGCCCTTAAATATTTTGCGGATTGGTATGCCCAGTTGTGGGCAGAAAGTTTGGGTAAACGGAGCGATAACAGCGGGGAAGATATTTTTGCCGGTCAAACTCCGGTGAAGGCCCTGGGCACTACCGATCAACACTCCCAGGTGCAGCTTTACGTGGAGGGACCCTTTGACAAAGTAGTTACCTTCCTGGGGGTGGGATGTTATCGTCGAGAGATCAATATTCCTAAGGTGTTCGAAGAGTTGGCGGGTATTGCCTTTTTAGGCGGTCACACACTGAGTCAACTGATCAAAGCTGAACAGTTGGCCACGGAATATGCACTGATGAAGGCACAGCGATTAAACTTTACCGTTACTCTGCCCGAAATTAATGCCTTTACGGTGGGGCAACTCATTCAACTGCTAGAAATTCAAACTGCCTTTGTTGGCGAATTACTTGATATTAATGCCTTTGATCAGCCTGGTGTAGAGGAGGGCAAAAACGCGACCTATGCTTTATTAGGCAGACCTGGCTACGAGTCTAAAAAGCAGGAGCTTGAAGCGCGCCCGCTGAAGAAACCGGAGTATATCCTATAGCAGCCCTGAGAACCAAAGGTCAACAGCCAAATGAACAAGGTTTTTCTCACAAAGTTATGCCAAATAGCGAATGACAATAGCTAACAACGAAATACTATCATCATAAAGGCAAACCCAAAGCAGTACCCATAAGCAAAGGAGGCTCCATATGCAGCGTTTACCCGAGCAAGATATCTATGTCTACAAAACACCCGGCGAAGAAGTGCATAAAATATTGGTGGGAGATTTAGACCAAAAAAGACTAAAAGCCTTTTCCAAGGTAGACCTCACCAACGAACAGATGATTACGTACAAAATTATTGCCGAAGATGCTAACAAGCAGACAGAGGTCTTGGCTGAAGGAACTGGTTCTCCGGCAGAATTTGAAAAGGAAGTAACCCGGTTGGGCCAGCAATATCTAGAACCCATTGGAGAAACCTGGCGTGAAATACAGCCCAAGATTATGAAAGTTTTTGACCCCGAACACCTTTGCCCTAAATACGAATAGAAAACTCCGGGTGCTTCTATAACGAATGGAAGCATCTTATAAAAATTTGTGATTTGCATAAGGGTAAACGAAGCCTCCGTCAGCGTCTAAAGACTGGCGGAGGCTTCGTTTTTCTGGACCCCCAAGAATACTCACAAGCCCAGACCGGACGTATTAGAAATCCTTGAGCTCAGTCAAGACCCAAAGTGCAAACGGGTAATAAATTCTTAATAACCCCGTAAGTTTTTTATTCGTAATATAATGTATAATAACGAAAAATGGGAGGTGAAGGCATTGATACCACTCAAAGATGACATACCCTCACGAAGATTTCCCATTATTACCGTCCTGATTATTCTACTTAACACCACTGTTTGGCTCTATGAAAAATCCCTGGGGCCCTACATGGATAATTTAATCTTTGCTCTGGGAGTAACTCCCGCAGACCTAAATCACTACAGCCTCGGAGGGCAGCTAATTTTACTGACTACGGCTATGTTTTTACACGGCAGTTGGCTGCATTTCTTGGGCAATATGCTATATCTTTGGATATTTGGGGATAACGTGGAAGATCGTTTGGGAAAGCCAAGGTTCCTCCTCTTTTACTTAATAACAGGATATATTGCTACTTTAGCCCATGTTCTGTCGGATCCTGCATCAACCTCCCCTCTTATTGGAGCCAGTGGAGCCATAGCCGGCGTATTGGGCGGTTATTTGATTCTTTTTCCCCATGCCCGGGTATTAACGTTGATACCAATTTTTATTTTTATTCAAATCATTCATATTCCGGCCCTCTACTTCCTGGGGCTTTGGTTCTTACTGCAAATTCTTAGCCAGACATTCAGTATGCAAGGAGTGCAATCTGTAGCCTTTTTAGCCCATATTGGAGGCTTTGTGGCCGGTGCGTTGCTGGTTAAATTATTTCAGAAATACCGATACTAAGTGTTAGGGGTATGACCTTAAGGCTGCATACTGCTGGCTCGAGTAAAACCGGAAAAGTCATGGCTGTGCCTATCGGCGGGACAGGCGATCGTTAAGCCATCGATCAAGTGAAGGTGTTCCGTGTCGGAAATCCAAACGGGTGGACCGGTAATGCCCTTTATCTCATGACTGTGCAGATAAAGGAAAGAACAATGGGTGATATATATTTCATGTATATGACCCAGTCCAGAGCGTTCTGGCAGAGGTATCTCCGAACCGGTCACGCCAGAAAAGCTGTGACGGTGTCCGGAGGCATCCTCAGTGGCTCCAATGAAGTAATGTTCATGAGATAATGCAGATAGAACCAAATTCATGAAATATTGATACCTCCTTCTTACCATATGATATGTAGCTCTCTCGCTCCGTGTACCGGGTAAGATCCAAAATAAGGACTTTTAGGCAATTTAGCAAAGTAAGATGAATTTTGTTGAAATAAAGCAGGTTATTAGCTGTTGATTGAAGAATATAGGTAGCTATACGGTTGTTATATATCTTAAACTAGTAAGGGGTTGCAAGAGTGCTCATCCGAAAAGCGAAGATTTCAGATGTGGAAGATATACATAGACTAATTAACCATTATGCCACCGAAGGCCAAATGTTGGCCCGGGCTAGGACAACCCTTTACGAAGGAATAAGGGAGTTTTCCGTGGTGGAGGATCAGGGACAAGTGGTGGCAGCGGGTTCTCTGCATGTGGTATGGTGTGACTTAGCAGAAGTCCGAGCTTTGGCTGTGGCACCGGATTATATTAAACAAGGCTTAGGCAAAACCCTAGTGCAAACCTTTTTGCAAGAAGCCAAGGGTTTGGAGCTTCCCCGGGTGTTTGCTCTTACGTATAAGCCGGAATTTTTTATGAGGTGCGGTTTTCGGGTAATTGACAAAGATGAATTGCCTCAAAAGGTCTGGAAAGAATGTGTGAACTGTCCCCAGTTTCCCAACTGTGAGGAAACTGCGGTCATTATAGATCTGGACTAAGGAGGAATTGGTATGGAATTTATTAAAAACATTAGTGAAAAAGCCAAGGATTTTGGTGAAAAAGCCAAAGAAATTACCAAACGCTCCGGGGAACTTTTAGAAGTCACTAAAATGCGGTACGAAATCAGTAAGCTGGAAAGAATCATGGTTAATAATGTTGAGGCCATTGGAGAACTCTATTTCCGTAAGTTTAAAGGGGAGGAAGAACTGGCAGAAGAAATTGAACGACTCTGCCAAAGCACCCAAGGGGTGGAACAAGATATAGCGAACCTCCGGACACAAATTGAGAAACTTATGCCGAAGGCACCGCTCTGTCCGAAGTGCCAAACAACACTTACCGAAGAGGCCAAGTTTTGTCATAATTGCGGAACTAAAATAGAAGAGCAGTAAGATACCATTTATTACATGGTTATATATACAGGAATCGACAACATGTATGTAGAAAACTTTATTTTTATGGGCATATCGGGATGTATAAAACCTTCCGATATGCCTAAGGGAAAACTAGGCTTGTCTGTTGCCTAGTTGATGCTCTTCCGGGGACAAGCAAGCGAAGGTTTTCTAAACATACTACTTGAATGTGGTTAAAAGGGGTCGTGGCATGATGAGACGTAGCTTAGCCGTGCTGGTGCTGAACAAGCCCGGGGTACTGGCTAGAATATCGGGCTTAATTAGTCGGCGGATGTTTAACATTGAGAGTATTGCAGCCGGTTATACCGAGGATCCGAATATTACCCGCATTACTTTGGTGGTGCAGGGTGATGAGAATATTCTCTATCAGGTGGTCAAACAACTGAGTAAACTGGTGGATGTTATTAAAATTCACGAATTAGCTGCTTCAGATTCCATTAATCGTGAGTTGGCCTTAATTAAAGTAAGGGCTAACGATGCCAACCGCCGGGCAGACATCGTTAATATTGTAGATATTTTCCGGGCTAATGTGGTAGATGTAAATAGCGAGACGATGGTTATTGAATTACCGGGTACCGAAGAGAAAATTGATGCCCTTTGCAGTATTCTTCGGGAACATGGCATTGTGGAAATGGTTCGAACCGGTAAGATTTGCCTGGACCGTGGACCAGGAGCGGCAAAAGATGCTCCAGACAATGATCTGACATAATTTACCCGTTTTTGGGTATATATTATGGTATATAAAAATTGTATTGACAGGGGGGTCCGGTAGGTGTCGCAGGCGCAAATTAAACGTATCATGATTAGCCTACCCGACAGTTTGCTAGCGGAAGTAGACAACATTGTCGAGGAAGAACGGGTGAACCGTAGCGAGTTTATCCGGGAGGCTATGAGGTTATATATCTCCGAACGCAATCGGCGCATTCTAAGGGAACAAATGAAAAAAGGTTATTTGGAAATGGCAAAACTGAATCTGGCTCTGGCCATTGAATACCAGCATATTGATAGTTGTTCCCCTGGTTATGAGCTGGCCAAAGCGGAGGGATAAAACTTCATGCAAGTTCAGCGGGGAGATGTTTTTTATGCCGACCTAAGCCCAGTGGTTGGCTCAGAACAAGGAGGTATTCGGCCAGTATTAATCTTGCAGAACGATATCGGCAACCAATACAGCCCTACTACTATTATAGCGGCTATCACCTCCCAAATTGCGAAAGCGAAGCTGCCGACCCATATTGAGATTCAGGCCAAAATGAGTGGTTTGGACAAGGACTCAGTGGTTCTGCTGGAACAGATCAGAACCATTGATAAA
The DNA here is from genome assembly GCA_946411205.1 of uncultured Desulfotomaculum sp. Classification (GTDB taxonomy): domain Bacteria; phylum Bacillota; class Desulfotomaculia; order Desulfotomaculales; family Desulfotomaculaceae; genus Desulfotomaculum. Next base: position 20,868 of record CAMKDG010000027.1, on the reverse strand, counting down.
AGCCGCTTATTCGAAAAGGTTTCCTCCCTAAACATTGAATACATGAATCGAGTGAACCGGGCCGTTGAAATTAGCTTGGGATTGGTGGAAATCTAACCAGGTTATGAATACACTCCAAAGAGGGGTGTATTTTGCTTTGAGGAGGGATAGATACTATGACACCGCTGATTGGCATTACCAGTTCCTACGACAGGGAGAGTAACCGAACCTTTATCAGCAGATTTTACTGTCAGGCGATAGAAGCCGCTGGCGGGTTACCTTTGATACTACCCTGCATTTTAGGAGAAAAAACCGTTGATAGAGTTTTAGACAAGATTGATGGATTGTTGCTGTCCGGGGGGGTGGATGTGGATCCCCTTTTATTCGGAGAAGAACCGCTGCCTGCCCTGGGGTCCATTTGCCCGGAAAGGGATGCTTTTGAATTGGCTTTAACTCGTCGAGCCTTAACCTTAAGGCTTCCCATATTGGCTGTTTGCCGAGGCTTGCAGGTATTAAATATTGCTGCCGGGGGGAATGTGCTGCAGGATATTGGATCACACATAGCAAAACCCTTAAAACATGATCAACAGGCACCCCTTTGGTATGGGACCCATTCTATCGAGGTATTGCCCGGCAGCCGCCTAGCAGCGATCTTTGGCGAGAAGACCATTGTCAATTCCTTTCATCATCAAGCGGTGGCCCGAATAGCGGCAGGTTTTTTAGCCACCGCTTGGTCCTCAGACGGTGTGGTGGAGGCTATGGAAAGCAGCTCTTCTTCCTTTATTGTAGGAATACAGTGTCATCCCGAATGTATGTGGGAACATGACCCAAAGATGTTCCAATTATTTAAAGAATTTGTAGCAGCGTCGGTAACTAAGTAGTTAACTAATGGGAGGGACCTTTATGCTGGCGATTATCAATGGAACTCTGTTAACCATGGCGGGTCCGCCTATTTTTCAGGGTACAGTTTTAGTGGAACAAGGTAAAATCACACAGGTGGGGCAAAATCTTCCTCTGGCGGGGCGAGTAGAGGTAATCGATGCAGCAGGGAAATTAGTCCTTCCCGGTTTAATTGATGCCCACAGCCACGTGGGTATTGCGGAAGAAGTATACCAAATTGAGGGGGATGACACCAACGAAACCACTGCCCCGGTGACAGCTCACCTCCGGGCCATTGATGCGGTAAACCCTGCGGACCTAGGTTTTCAAGATGCCTTGGCCGGTGGAGTTACCACAGTGGTAACCGGACCTGGTAGTGCTAACGTTATAGCTGGCGAGATGGTCACCATGAAGACCTACGGTGCGGTAATAGATGACATGATTATCCGCTTCCCAGCCGGACTAAAATGTGCGCTGGGGGAAAATCCTAAACGAGTTTACGGCAGTCATAATAAAATGCCGGCCACCCGTATGGCAACCGCTGCATTGCTGCGGGAAACACTGGTGGAGGCTCAGAATTACCTGGCTAAACAGGAAAAAGACAGAGCAGAGAAGGCAGTTCCGGAACGCAGTTTGCCAATGGAGGCGCTCTGCAGGGTGCTCAACAGAGAAGTACCCCTGCGTGTTCACGCCCACCGAGCAGATGACATTATGACGGCGGTACGCATCGCCCGGGAGTTTAATGTTGAACTGATTGTGGAGCACTGCACCGAGGGACACTTAATTGCCCCCGTGTTGGCTGCTGCCGGAGTCAAGGCGGTGGTGGGACCGATTATTACCAACCGGGCCAAGGTGGAACTGATGAACAGAAGCTTGGAAACCGCAATGGCTTTATATCAATCAGGGGTACCCTTTGCGCTGATGACCGATCACCCAGTGGTCCCTATCCAATATCTAAGTCTTTCCGCTGGCTTAGCTGTCAAAGGGGGGCTGCCCGAAGAGGAGGCTCTGAAAGCAATTACGATTAATGCAGCCAAACTTCTTGGTATCGATAACCGGGTGGGTTCCCTGGAACCGGGTAAAGATGCTGATATTATTATCGTGGACCGACCAATATTCGACCCGAATCATCGGGTTGAACGAGTTTTTGTTGGTGGGCGACAGGTTATTGGAAATTAATTAAAAATAGCAATAAAACAATAATTTTTAGCAGGATTTTAAAATCTCCCGTCGAAATGATTAAACAAGAAAATGGTAAATGATACCTTTTATGGAATCTTGTCACAAATTGTCGGGAGGCGTAGAAAAATGAAAAATCCACTCGATGTTCTGATTGTGGATGATCAGGCAGGAGTTCGATATCTACTGGAAATTTTAGTTAAGGAATCGGGTCATCAGGTTTATACCGCTCAAAATGGTGTGGAGGCGGTGGAAAAGGTACGTATGCTAAAGCCCGATCTCATCTTTATGGATGTTCGTATGCCGATCATGGGGGGCTTGGAGGCATTAGGCAAAATAAAGAAAATTGTTCCCACAGCTGAGGTTGTTATGATGACTGCCTACAGTGCCGAAGACACAGCTACCATTGCTATGCAAAAAGGGGCTATGCTGTGTATGAGCAAGCCCTTTGATGTGGAAGAAGTGAAACATCTGTTGGAAAGAATGGCCTCAACAACGCCTGTTTATGAACAGGCTTGCTTAGAAAATTATGCATAACAACAAAATGTTCTCGTCATAACGGGAACATTTTTTATTTTACTTTGAGGCATAATCTAAAGGCCGGCAGGTAAGCTAATTTTTCCAATTAAACTACATTTTTGTGTTTTACAGTTGTAGATATTGGTAATAATACCAATAGTAAGGCCTTGGAGGGATTACCATGTTTACAGTGGTTGTGCAACAAATTCCTACCATTGTTGTAGCGGCGGCAAGCTTTGTTATTTGGATGTGGCTTGCCCTAAAAATAATGCACCAGATACCTGTAATTACCAGCAAGCTAGGACTAGGCGAAGCACCGGGACTCATTGTTGCAGTAATGGCACTATGGCCGTTGTTTGCCTTAACCTATGAACTGTTTCATTTCTTTCTTCCCTCCTAATAGCAAAGACCCCTATCTCTTTTACAGATAGGGGTCTTTGCTATATAATAACCATAGTTTGGTTAAAATGTGCTGATTAAACAATGAAGCAATACGTTAGAGCGTGTGTCTTCTTAAACGTAAAAAGGTGGTTAGCTGTAAGTAATGGAAACGGAGATGTTAAAAAGTTTTTTGTCCGAAGAAACTAGGCAATTTGGTGAAAAAATGGCCTTGTTATTACAAGCGGGTGATATCATCTGCCTGAACGGAGATTTAGGCGCAGGTAAAACGGCCTTTTCCCAGGGAATTGCCCGGGGATTGGGTGTAACCACGCATGTTACTAGTCCGACCTTTACCTTAATTAATGAATATGAAGGGCGTTTGCCGCTGTACCATTTCGATGTCTATCGTTTGGGAAACTCCGAAGCAATGGCAGATTTGGGCTATGAGGAATACTTTTTCGGTTCAGGCGTTTGTCTTGTGGAATGGGCTGAACTGGTAGAAGATGTGCTGCCAGAGGAGCGTTTGGATATCACTTTGCTAAAGGATGAAGAGGCGGAGGAAGTCCGGCTGATCAAGTTTACACCAAGGGGTCAGCGCTATAAACAACTGGTAGAGGAGATGAACCAACTTGTTTGTCCTGGGAATTGAAGCAGCTACGCCGGTGGCGGCAGTAGCCGTAGTTGAGGACGGCCGTGTCTTAGCGGAGCGGCTGGTGAATAACCGCCGGACCCACTCCATCAACCTGCTGCCGATGATCAAAGCAGTGATTGAGGATGCGGGTCTTACCCCGCCACAAATCCAGGGGATTGCTGTTTCCTCCGGTCCAGGGTCTTTTACCGGCCTTCGCATAGGACTTACTACAGCCAAGACCCTAGCCTGGTTGTGGCAGGTGCCGGTGGTGGGAGTATCTACCTTGGAGGCATTGGCGCTACCGCTGGCTCCCCAGGGTCAGCTAATTTGTCCTATTCTCAACGCCAGAAAGAATGAAGTATATGCCAGTATCTTTAGAGGCAGAGCGGGTCAACCGGAACTACTAAAAGGACCACTGGCAGTAAGTCCCCGGCAGTTGGCAGAGGTTTTGGCGGAGTGGGAGGGCCAGGTTACCTTTTTAGGAGATGGGGTGCCTGTTTATCAACAAGAACTAGCTGATTTACTCGGGGCGCGGGCTTTGTTTACCCCACAAACGGCCTTGTTACCCCGGGGAGCGGCGGTGGCAGAGTTAGGTTATTGGCAGTTGGTCGCGGGCCAAGGACGATCCCATTTGGAACTGGCAGCCCAATATATTAGGCTGTCGGAGGCAGAAGTAAAACTGGCAGCCAAATGTGGGAAGTAGGTGACGCAGTGGATTATCGGCTGATTGAAATGAAGCTTGATCATATCCCAGGGGTACTGGAAATTGAACAGGTTTCCTTTTCCACACCCTGGTCCAGTCAGGCATTTACCTACGAAATAACGCAAAATAATTTTGCCCATTATATAGTGGCACTGGAAGATGAAAAAGTGATTGGCTATGTGGGTATGTGGATGGTTTTAGATGAAGCCCACATTACCAATGTGGCAGTTCACCCTAGCCATCGCGGTAAAAAATTGGGCTTGGCTCTTATGATTGAAGTTATGCGACTAGCCGTCCTGCGTGGTGCCCTTCGCATGACCTTAGAGGTCAGGCCCTCCAATGCGGTAGCCAGAGAATTATATAAAAAGCTGGGCTTTAAAGAAAAGGGTTTGCGCAAACGTTATTATACAGATACCAATGAGGATGCCATCATTATGTGGGTGGATCTATAGCTGCCTCACAGAGAATTTTGGAGGGTTTTATGGGAATTACAATACTAGGGATTGAAACATCCTGTGATGAAACATCAGCAGCGGTGCTGGAGGATGGGATAACTTTACGTTCTAACATTGTTTCCTCTCAGGTGGATGTCCATAAAAAATTTGGTGGTGTGGTGCCGGAGGTGGCCTCCCGCAAACATTTAGAAAATGTTCACCCGGTGATTATGGAAGCGTTGGAACAAGCCAAGGTAACCCTGAAAGATATTAATGCCATAGCCGTTACCTATGGGCCTGGTTTAGTGGGGGCACTTTTGGTAGGGGTAGCCGCGGCCAAGGCCATGGCTTATGCCCTGGACATTCCATTGATCGGGGTCAATCACTTAGAGGGACATATAGCTGCCAATTTTCTGGCCCGGCCCGACTTGGAATTTCCCCTGCTGTGTCTGGTCGTTTCCGGTGGGCATTCAGACTTAGTCTTTATGCCACATCGGGGAGGCTATCAACTGCTTGGCCGCACCAGAGATGATGCGGCGGGTGAAGCCTTTGACAAAGTGGCTCGGGCCATGGGCTTGGGCTATCCCGGGGGACCGCTGATTGATCAACTGGCCCGGGAGGGAGATGCCGGTGCGCTGAAGTTACCCAGAGCCTTTTTGGAAGAGGGCAGCTTGGACTTTAGCTTTAGTGGTTTAAAGTCAGCGGTGCTAAATTATTTAAACCGAGCGGAGATGCGCCAGGAAGAAGTGAACAAGGCCGATTTAGCTGCCAGCTTTCAGCAGGCCACCGTAGAGGTATTGGTGGAAAAGACACTGTTAGCCGCCCGACGCACCGCTGTAAAAACCATTATGTTGGCGGGCGGAGTGGCTGCCAATGGGGGGCTAAGGAGTTTATTACAAACCAGAGCATTGGCAGCAGGCTGTACCGTGGTTTATCCACCCCTTCATTTATGCACAGACAATGCAGCCATGATTGCCTGTGCCGGTTATTATAAATATTTACGGGGAGATTTTGCCCCGTTAACCCTGAATGCAGTTCCGGCCTTGTCTTTGGGAGAAGAGAAGTATTAACATAAATACTCCCTTTTTAGCCACTTATCCACTGTTCTGTGGGTACTTAACTGTGGATAATGTGGATAAGTCTGTTAATAACTTACGAATTAAGGCTTTTTACTGTGAATAGTAAAGCCGAGCCTACCGAACAAAACATAGTTGCGTTTTGCTAAGGACTTGTTATTACCCTGTCCAAAATCCGACATATCTGGTGGTTACACTAATTTGAATTGTAAAAAAACAGGTTGACGACGTTGGCTCATTGTGATAACGTATTTGTAAGTTGAAATGGTCAATGCGATGATGGAGAAAAGTAAATCTCCCCAGCCTTTCAGGGAAAAGAAGCCGTGACTGGAAGCTTCTTTAAGGTATGGCTGATTGAAGTTCCCTCCGGAGTTGCTGTGCTGAAGCGGTCAGTAGGTGCAGCCGGATGTCCCGCCGTTACAAGGGAGAGGTATCGGATTTTGTCCTGTACCGGTAAAGTGGCTCTTGCAATTAGGGTGGTACCACGGAAAATACTCTCCGTCCCTTGGTGGATGGAGGTTTTTTTATTTACCGTTACGTCCTTTTCCCGTACCTGTTTTGAGTTGGGCCCAAGGGGCCAATTAGGGTGGTACCGCGGAATTGTATCTCCGTCCCTGCATAGGGATGGGGATTTTTTGTTCAAAGTATCTGTACATACTATTATGGGGGTGGAGTATATGACTTCTTATTGGGATGCACATCATGAAACCATGTCTCGGGATCAGTTAGCTGAGATCCAAACAAAAAGATTAAAAGCATTGGTAGAACGGGTGTATACGTCGGTACCTTTTTATCGCCAGGCCTTTCAGGAAAAGGGGATTACGCCCGGGGATATTAAGTCGCTGGAGGATTTAAAAAGCTTACCCTTTACTACCAAAAAAGACTTGCGGGATACCTATCCCTTTGGTTTATTTGCCGTTCCCCGCAGCGAAATTGTGCGGATGCACGCTTCTTCGGGTACCACTGGCAAGCCAATTGTGGTAGGCTATACTAAGAAGGATTTGGATACTTGGTCCGATTTAGTAGCCCGCTGCTTTTCGATGGCTGGCGGCACCAAAGAAGATGTGGTACAGAATGCCTATGGCTATGGTTTATTTACCGGTGGGTTAGGCATCCATTATGGTGCTGAACGGTTGGGGGCGACCATTGTTCCCATCTCAGGGGGCAACACGGCTCGTCAAATTATGTTAATGCAAGATTTTCAAACCTCTATCTTAACATGTACCCCTTCGTATGCCTTGTATTTGGCAGATGAGATTCATGCTGCTGGGGTAGACCTCGGAACCTTGCACTTAAAAGTAGGAATTTTTGGTGCTGAGCCCTGGTCGAACAATATGCGGCGGCAGTTGGAGGAAAAGCTGGGAATTAGAGCCCATGATATCTATGGTCTCAGTGAAGTGTTAGGGCCTGGTGTGGCTATGGAGTGTCCTTGTCAGAATGGTTTGCATGTTTTTGAGGATCATTTTATTCCGGAAATTATCGACCCGGTGACTGAACAGCCGCTGCCCTATGGTGAAAAGGGTGAACTGGTCTTCACCACCCTGACCAAGGAAGGCTTCCCGGTGATCCGTTATCGCACCAAAGACATCTCTACCCTCTACCCGGAAGTATGTGAATGTGGACGAACTCATCTGCGGATGGAGAGAATTACCGGCCGTACCGATGATATGCTCATTATCCGGGGGGTCAACGTTTTCCCTTCCCAGATCGAAAGTGTGTTACTGGAGTTTGGTGAGACCGAACCGCACTACCTGCTGGTAGTTGATCGCAAGGCCTCCCTGGACGATTTAGAAATTCAGGTGGAATTATCCGCTAACATGTTCTCCGATAAAATAGCTGGTTTGGAAGTATTAGAGCGAAGATTACGCGAACGCATCTTAAGTGTGTTGGGCATTTCTGCTAAAATAAAATTGGTGGAACCGAAATCTCTGCCCCGCAGTGAAGGGAAAGCCAAAAGAGTAATCGATAGGCGAGAATTATAAATAAGGGAGGTATTGTAAGTGCGCGTACAACAAATCTCCATTTTTTTGGAGAACAAGAAGGGCCGTCTGGCCAAAGTAACCGAAGTGCTGGGGGAAAATCAGATCAACATACGTGCCCTTTCCATTGCCGATACCACGGATTTTGGTATCCTACGGTTAATTGTTAACAAGCCGCAGTTGGCCTATCAGGTATTAAAGGAAGCTGGCTTTACGGTTAGTACCACCGATGTGATTGCTGTGGAAGTAACCGATCAGCCGGGAGGTTTGAGCAACATTCTGCGTCATCTAGATAAAGTAGGCATCAATATTGAGTACTTATATGCCTTTGTTACCCAAACCACTTCTGCGGCCTTGATTGTTTTCCGGGTTGAGCAAGTGGATGAAGCCATTAAGGTTCTCCAGGGAAATGGCATCCGCATCGTGCCCGGGGATGAAGTATACCAAATCTGATGCAGGAAGCAAAACAAAGGATTCGCCAACAGGTACTGGCAGCCCGCCGCAGTTTGGCACCGACAGAGGCACTGGAGAAAAGCAGCCGTATTACCCAGCGCCTGTTAGAACTGCCGCAATATGGTAAGGCGAGAACCATCTTAACCTATCTGGATTTTCGGGGCGAAGTATATACCGGTTCTTTCATCAGCCAAGCTCTTGATGCAGGTAAGATTATAGCGGTGCCGCTGGTAAACAAAACCGAAAAGCGGATGACACCTTGCCAATTAGTAAATTATCCCGAGGAGTTGGTTCCGGGTGCCTATGGCATTCTGGAACCGGCTCCAGATAAAATAAGACCGCTGCCGGTGGAAACCGTGGATTTGGTGCTGGTGCCGGGGGTTGTCTTTGATGAACAGGGGCACCGTCTGGGCTATGGCGGGGGTTTTTACGACCGCTTTTTACCCCAGCTACGACCAGATGCTGTTACTGTGGCCTTGGCTTATGAGTTGCAAATATGGCCGGATTTAACCTCCCTGATGGCAGATCATGATCAGCCTGTGTCAGTGGTTATTACGGAAGATAGGACAATTAAAACGAATCAAATGACATAAGACCGGGCGTAATCCTGGTCTTATGTCATTTGATAAAGGAAAAGCTACAGCTGATGGGTTATAGCGCGTAGGTAAACGTGGCTTGCAAACTCTTAGTAAATGGTATATTTTTCTTTTAATGGTTAAAACCACGTACCAAGCCTGGTAGGAGGTGTGGTTATCCTTGTTTTTTAAGACAATAGCACCCTTTTACGATCATCTTATCAATAAAACAGGCATGGATTTTCGCAAACAATTGCTGGAGTGGGTTGCTCCCAGGCCTGGGGAGAGGCTGTTGGACCTGGGGGGAGGTACCGGTCGGAATGTACCGGTACTAATCGCCCGCGGGGCTAAAGTGGTACTATTGGATGCCTCGGCAGCGATGTTACATCAGGCCAGAAAAAACCATATCTCGGCGGAGTTGGTGTTGGGGGATGCCCGGCAGATGCCTTTTCCCCAGGATTATTTCGATGGTGTTTTGTGTTCCGATGCCTGGCACCATATGCCGGAACAGCCAAGAATAGCCCGGGAATTGGCCAGAGTATTACGCTCCGGTGGCCGGGTGGTCATGCTGGAATTTAACCCGGCTTGTTGGCAGGGGAAAGTCATTAAAGCGGTAGAAAGGGTCTTTGGGGAACCGGGAACCTTTGTGACGCCGGAACAACTTATGCTACAGATGAGAGAAGTAGGTATTATCGGTGACATTCAGGAGCTTGGCAATTGGCAATATATTTTTATCGGTAAGAAACAAGGGTTATAAAGGGGGCCAAAGCCAATTCGCATCATTGGTTAGCACCCTTTGATCTATTTTAATTTACCGCCAGACCTTGAATATGTTTAATCTTTCGTTCGAGGTATTCATCCAGCCGGTCCACATACTGGCGGGTTTCTTTAGCGTTGTATTCATTGACGAGGGTCCAGGTGCGGGGATCAACCCACTTGGAACCTGCCCCGACCCCGAGGCCAATAATGGTTTGCCGCTCCTCGATCATTTGAATGTTATAGACACATTGGTGGCCAGGCAGGGCATAACCAATGTTTTCTAGATTACCAACCATTTGCTTTTGACGATACATATAGTAGGGTTCCAGCCCCATCTCACCGGCCACCCGAGCGGTTTCCTGCCACATAGCTGTGGCTTCGCTGGCACCGGGCAGGGGAAATTCTGCCAGCCGTTGTTTTAGATGCGAGGCTCTTTTGAGGGCCAAAGCATGGACTGTCAGGTTTTCCGGCTGCATCGTGGCCAGGCACTGCATGGTATGGGCTACCTCTTGGAGCGTTTCACCCGGCAAGCCGATAATGACATCCATGTTGATGTTGTCAAAATGAAACCGACGAGCTGCTTCTACAGCTTGATAGATGTCCTCCACCGAATGGGAACGGCCAATGGCCTCCAACGTTTTTTGATTCATGCTTTGGGGATTGATGCTGAGTCGGGTTACCCGGTGTTCATTCAATACTCCGAGAATTTCTTCCGTTAGTGTGTCCGGGCGCCCTCCTTCCACCGTATATTCCAGAGTTTCTTCATTTCTTAAGTGTTGGTTGATTACCTGCAACAGCGGCTTTAGTTGCTCGCAATGCAAGCTGGTGGGGGTACCGCCTCCAAGATAAATAGATTGGACTGTCAGACCGCTACTTTGCAGAGTCTCTCCTACCACGCGTATTTCCTCCAGCAACGCCTGGAGAAAGGGAGCTACCATAGCGCGATGTTTATCAATGGGATAGGAGGGGAAAGAACAATACAGGCAGCGGGTAGGACAGAAGGGAATCCCGATGTATACAGCCACCATTTTCGCTGCTTGCTCCGGAGAAAGTAAAAAAGGACGCTGGCTACGGGCAATATCAGTAATCAAGGATGCTTTCTCCGGGGCAAGGGCGTATTTCGACTTTAAAAAACCTTCCACCTGTTCACTCCCCCAGCCTAGGTCCAATAGGCGATGGATCACCTTGGTGGGGCGAATGCCGGTCATGATGCCCCAGGGACTGGGGTTTTCCCCGCAAAAGGAAGCTAAGACTTGATAAACAGCCAGCCGAGCCAATCTTTTTTGTTCGTTTGCTGCCTCCCCGGGCAGGATCGGTTCTCCCGTCTCCCGGTGTGCCAGGGCACTTCCCTCACCATATAGCTCAGCCTCTGCCCACAAGGATTTTCCTTGCTCGCCAAGAGTCAGACTCAGGACTAGCGTGGCTTCGCTATCAGTTACCAATTGGGCCCCGGGATAAAACAACCAAATGATATCTTGAATGGTACCCCGATATTCCTCGGCCAGGTTTGCAAGACCAATGATCAAAGTAGTTCTCTCCTTTAAGCATATGTATAAATGAATTGTCTTGTTATGTAGAAAAAGGGATAACAGTGGTTTTGGTCAGGAGGATATTTTAAGATGGTATTGTAATAATAACACAAATACAGTTATTTTTTCTAAGAGGGGAGAAATCGCCATGAGTGAACAGAAAGAGAAATTGATTATGGCTGTCAAAGAGTTGGCCCAAGAAGGGAAACTTTCCTGTACGGCGGCTCGTAAAATTGCCGCTGAATGTAAGGTGCCCCCTAAAGTAGTGGGAGAAGTCTGTGATGAACTGAAAATTAAAATTAAAGCCTGTGAATTGGGATGTTTCTAACTAGCTTATCCATTACAGTCTATGCCTAAAGTATGATCAAAGCGAAGGCTGTCGCCTTTGCCAAAGGCTTGGTCTTACAATAAGCCCGGCCTTTTGAAAAAGGAGTGTCCTTGTGGAACTATTTAATGTACTTACCGTACAACAGGCCCGTGATACTTTGCGAAGTCATTTGCCGACCCGTACGAAAACAGAAGTGGTGCCTCTCCTGCAGGGGCTTAACCGCATTCTAGCCCAAGATATTATAGCCTTGGAGGATGTACCGGGTTTTGATCGCTCTACTATGGATGGTTATGCCCTGCGGGCCAGAGACACCTTTGGAGCGACGGAATCTTTACCCGCCTATGTTGATGTTGCCGGAGAAGTTCTGATGGGTGAAGAAGCCGGTGAAGCACTAACCGCCGGACAAGCTCGGTTAATTCCCACTGGGGGTATGCTGCCATCGGGGGCTGATGCTGTGGTGATGGTGGAATACACCGAAGAATTGGATAGCCAAACCATTGGTGTGACCAGACCGGTGGCACCTGGTGAAAACCTGGTGCGCTGTGGTGAAGATGTGGCTCGAGGGACTGTGGTACTCCCTGCGGGACATCGTCTAAGACCACAGGAGCTGGGCCTACTGGCTGCTGTGGGTGTAACACAGGTAGCGGTAATGAAGCCTTTCCAGGTCGGTATTCTCTCTACGGGCAATGAATTAATGGCGCCAGATCAACCGGCAGCACCGGGTAAAGTGCGAGATATCAATTCTTATACCCTTTATGGTCAAGTATTGGAAGCCGGTGGCTTGCCGATTCTTTACGGTATCATTGAAGATCACTTTGAAACCCTGCAACAAACCATGGCCAAAGCATTGTCTGAGAATGATCTAGTGCTTATTTCCGGCGGCAGTTCGGTGGGGGCTCGGGATATTACCGCTAAAGTCATTGAAACGATGGGTAGTCCCGGTGTATTGTTTCATGGCATGGCCATCAAGCCCGGTAAACCCACCATTGGAGCGGTGGTGGAAGGAAAGGTTGTTTTGGGGTTACCGGGACATCCTGTCTCTGCTATGGTGGTTTTTGATTTACTGGCCCGGCCCATGATTGCCTCTGGCGGGTTATACCAGAACGTTGGTTCTTTTCCTCTCCGGGCGGCGATTACCCGGAATATCCATTCAGCCACCGGGAGAGACGATTACTTGCGGGTAACACTACGACGGCAGGAAGACGGCACCATTGTGGCCGATCCGGTACTTGGCAAATCCGGCCTGATCAGCACGATGGTCAAAGCTGTTGGGGTAGCCCATATCCCTTTAAACAAAGAAGGGATTGAGGCCGGTGAATTGGTGGATGTGTGGTTGTTCTAAAAATCCCAGCCGTTGGCCATAGGGGTAAGGAACAATGACTCATGGAAATTTACTCGTATTAATTTATGGTAAATAAAGTAAAGGATTAGGAGAAAATCTATGAGAAATAAGCGCGATGTTTATCTGGATGATCGCCCGTGGGAAGAAGCCTTGGCGGAACTTTTAGCTCATTTGGCGTCGCTGGGGTCGCTCTCGCCTGGTGCGCCGGAGGATATTTCGGTGGAGCAGGCCTTGGGGCGAGTTACAGCGGAGCCAATTTTTGCCATAAACTCCTCCCCCCATTATCATGCCTCGGCCATGGATGGTATTGCTGTGGATTCTGCTCTTACCTTTGGGGCCTCGGATACCTCCCCCAAACAGATCCAGTTGGGTGAGAAGGCTCAAGTGGTAGATACAGGAGATCCCATTCCCGTCGGCTGTGATGCGGTGATTATGATTGAGGATGTTCATTTTGTGGAGGATGACGTATTTGAAATCACTTCTGCTGCGGCTCCTTGGCAGCATGTCAGGGCCATTGGGGAAGATGTGGTGGCCACGGAAATGATCCTGCCGGGCAATCACCGCATTAGGCCCATGGATATAGGGGGGATCTTAGCGGGTGGTGTCGTGCGGGTCAAGGTGCACCCGAAACCGAAGGTAGCTTTATTGCCAACGGGTACAGAATTGGTACAGCCAGGTGGAGAATTAAAACCGGGAGATATTGTAGAATACAATACCCGGGTATTTGGTGCCATGGTAGAATCCTGGGGCGGCGAAGCACTGCGTTGGCCCATCACCGTGGATAATTGGGATAAGCTAAAGGATTCGGTACTGCAAGCCGTTCTGCAGGCCGATGTGGTGGTCATTAACGCTGGTTCTTCCGCCGGCAGGGAGGATTTCACCGCTGAACTTATCCGGGAATTAGGGACGGTGCTGACCCATGGGGCGGCCATAAAACCCGGCAAACCGGTAATTTTAGGGGAAGTGAAGGGAAAGCCAGTGATTGGTGTACCGGGGTATCCGGTTTCCGCCTTCCTCACCATGGAATTATTTGTCAGACCGGTGGTTTATCAAAAACTGGGTTCTATTGCACCGCTGCCACAAACCACCGAAGCTATTATCTCACGGAAGATGCCCTCCCCTATGGGCGTGGAGGAGTTTATCCGGGTTAAAATGGGACAGGTCGGGGAGAAGATTATTGCCACACCCATATCCCGTGGGGCCGGGGTAATCATGTCGCTGGTTCGGGCAGATGGTATGTTACGGGTACCACGCCTTTCCGAAGGCTTTCGGGCCGGGGAGAGCGTTAAGGTGGAGCTAATGCGTCCCTTAGAAGAAGTTCGACAAACCACGGTGGTGATTGGCAGCCATGATATGGCCTTGGATATTTTAGCCAACCACCTGCGCAGGAAGTTTCCCGAGGCGAGCCTTTCCAGTGCCAATGTGGGGAGTTTAGGCGGTCTGTCTGCCATTAAAAGAGGCGAATGCCATTGTGGTGGTACCCATTTGCTGGATGAGGACACCGGGGATTACAACGTTAGCTATATCCAGAGATTATTAGGGGATCGCCCGGTGGTATTGTTGAACTTAGTCTACCGTCAGCAGGGGTTAATGGTGGCCAAGGGGAACCCCCTCAAGATCAAAGGGTTAGAGGATTTAGCCCGGGAAGGCATGCGGTTTATTAACCGCCAGCGGGGGGCGGGTACCCGCATCTTGTTGGATTATCGTCTTAAACAACTGGGCATAGACCCGGATCGCATTTATGGCTACAACCGGGAGGAATATACCCATATGTCAGTGGCGGCAGCTGTGGCCAGTGGTGCTGCTGATGCAGGTTTAGGCATATTGGCAGCGGCCAATGCCCTGGAACTGGATTTTGTACCTGTGGTAGAAGAACGGTACGATCTCTGTATTCCCGGCGAATATTGGAACACCCCTTATATAGAGCGGATGCTGGAGGTTATTGCTACAGCAGAATTTCGTCAACAGGTGGAGGCTCTGGGAGGCTACGATTTGAGAGATTGTGGGGGTATCATGTATCGGCAGGGAGTTTAGGGGATATGATGAAGCCCTTTGGGGAGTTGTTTCAACCAGGGTGTAAAATATGGTTAGTTTGCGGTGGGACGAACTTTGGTGACGGTCTCTATCACCTGCTATACCACGTCCAGCAGCACGGTTCTATCTCTAAGGCAGCCAAAGTTATGGGTATGTCTTACCGGGCAGCCTGGGGTAAAATCAAAAATGCCGAAAAGAATTTAGGGTTTAAGCTGGTGGAGACCCAGGTAGGCGGTGAGGCTGGCGGTGGTGCCTGCCTCACACCCCAGGGCAGCAGACTATTGCAGGGGTTTAGGGAGTTTCGGGAAAAGGTGGAACAGGCGGTGACGGAGATCTTTCAGGAGACCTTGGCCGGTGAATGAATTATCTGTCGGCTTGGTGGAAAATCGCCTGGGGAAAATTAAGAGGGGTAGGTTATTCGTAACCCTACCCCCAAACCTCATCCAAGTATCCGTTCTGGATGGGTATACACATTCATTTGTTCACCCTTAGCAAAGCCAACCACAGTGATACCCAGCTTTTCCGCCATCTCCAGGGCTAAATCGGTGGGGGCGGAGCGGGAGATAATGATAGGCACCCCCATTTTGCCGACCTTAATGACGATTTCAGAAGAAACCCTGCCGCTGAAGACGAGAATTTTGTCATCCAGGGGAAGCTGTCTAAGAAAGGCCCGGCCAAAGATTTTGTCTACTGCATTGTGACGCCCGACATCTTCATAAAAGAAAATCACTTCAGTGGCGGCACAAAGGGCGGCATTGTGAACCCCACCGGTTTGCTGAAAGAGAACCGACATTTGTTCTAAGCGGTCTGATAAATCCCAGACTTGACCAGGTGTAACCAGTAGGTTTGCAGTGATTTTATTCATACTTTTGGCATCATTCACAAAATAAAAAACAGGCCTGCCTCTGCCACAACAAGAGGTGATGTTTCTCTTTAGAAACTTTGTTTCAGATTCACCTTCCACAGCTTCAATGTGGACAAGACCATTTTCCAGATCAACTTTAACATCTTTTAGGTCTTCCAGTGTCTGTAAAAGGCCTTCGGAACAAAGGAAGCCCACTGTCAGTTCTTCCAAACCTTGGGGAGAACAAACCATAGTTACAAATTCTTTACCGTTTAGGAAAAGGGTAATGGGGACCTCTCGCACGATGGTGTCGTCCGTCGATATGATTTTGTCGCCTTTAATTTTAATAATTTTAGTTGATGTTTTATTCACTTCCCAAACCACTATTACCAACCCCCTGTCAGGTTGCTTAGCCTATCCAGAAAGTATAAAACTTTCCGATATGACTAAGGGCAAACTAAGCCAAATTTTTTAACAATTAGTTTTATTGTAACCCAACTGTCGGGTGTTGTGAAGGTAAGATCAAACAATGAGGGGAGAAACAAATGTACAAAATAGGTATTGTTACCATGAGTGACAAAGGTTCCCAGGGACAACGGGAGGATCTCAGTGGGGCAACTATTGGGGAAATGGTTGCTAATTTAGGGCAAGTGGAGCAGTATCGCGTCATTTCGGACGATTTGGAGATCATTCGTTCAACCTTAATTGAGTTTGCTGATGAACATAAGTTAGATTTAATTCTTACCACCGGTGGTACCGGTCTAAGTCCCAGAGACAATACTCCTGAAGCAACCTTATCTGTCATCGATCGTTTGGTACCGGGGATAGCGGAAGCTATTCGAGTTGAAAGCCTTAAAAAAACACCGAAAGCCATGTTATCCAGAGCAGTCAGTGGAACCAGAGGAAAAACCTTGATCATTAATCTGCCAGGTAGTGTAAAAGGCGTGCGAGAATGTTTGGCCGTGGTTTTGCCCGTATTAAACCACGGTTTGGAAATTCTCAGCGGCCAAGGCGGCGAATGCGGCCACCCTTAGGCTATTATTATAGAAATTTTTAACAAAAGGTGAAAAATATAGGATAAATATTGCATAAAATACCTAGGTATTTGGTAAGAATAATTTGTGGGTGAAGAAATTAATAACGTACCCAGTAAATATAATGTAGAAGGAGAAAATAGAAGATAAATACCCGTATTCTGGATTTACATGCGATAATTATGGTTTATTTCTCTCCAGGGTATTTGCTTTAAATTTCTCAGTTCTATATTATAGTTACTGGGTGTTAGCACTCGATGACACTGAGTGCTAACAACCCAAAGGTAGTTTATAAAAAAACCTTAAAATTTTAAAGGAGGGTTTTTTGTGATTAAACCATTAGGTGACAGGGTAGTTGTTAAGGCGCTGCCCCAGGAAGAAAAAACTAAGAGTGGCATTGTATTGCCGGATACCGCCAAGGAGAAGCCCCAGCAGGGTGAAGTTGTTGCTGTGGGACCCGGTCGTTTGCTAGAAAATGGCCAGCGCGCCACCATTGATGTAAAAGCCGGTGACAAAGTATTTTTCTCCAAATATGCAGGTAACGAAGTAAAAATTGAAGATCAGGAATACCTTATCCTGCGTGAAATGGATATCCTGGCTGTAATTGAGTAATTTCTTACTCTAAATACTTACACCTAAGTAACTCTTTTTCAAATTAGATTGTGAATTTTAAGGAGGTCATGAACCTTGGCTAAAGAAATTATTTTCAGCGAAGATGCTCGCAAAGCTTTGGAAAGAGGCGTTAACGCCTTGGCCGAAGCAGTTAAAGTTACTCTTGGACCTAAGGGTCGTAACGTAGTAATTGATAAGAAATTCGGTGCTCCCACCATCACCAACGATGGTGTGACTATTGCCCGTGAAATTGAATTACCCGATCACTTTGAAAACATGGGTGCTCAACTGGTAAAGGAAGTTGCTACCAAGACCAATGATGTAGCCGGTGACGGAACTACCACCGCTACTGTATTAGCCCAAGCGATGGTACGCGAAGGTCTGAAGAACGTTGCTGCCGGTGCTAACCCCATGATTATCAAGCGCGGCATCGAAAAGGCTGTAGAAAAGGCTGTAGAAGAAATTAAAGCCATGTCTAAGTCTGTGGAAAGCAAAGAAGCCATTGCTCAAGTAGCAACTGTTTCTTCCAACGATGATTCCATCGGTAATCTGATTGCCGAAGCTATGGAAAAAGTAGGTAAAGATGGTGTTATCACCGTTGAAGAATCCCAAGGTATCGGCACCAATTTAGAAGTGGTTGAAGGTATGAATTTTGATCGGGGTTACATCTCCCCCTACATGATTACCGACACCGATAAGATGGAAGCAGCTCTTTCTGATCCTTACATCTTACTTACCGATAAGAAAATTTCCTCTGTACAAGAAATTTTACCTCTTCTGGAAAAGGTCGTACAGACTGGCAACAAGCCTGTATTGATCATCTGTGAAGATCTGGAAGGTGAAGCCCTGGCCACCCTGGTGCTGAACAAGCTGCGTGGTACTCTGAATATCGTAGCGGTTAAGGCTCCTGGCTTTGGCGATCGTCGTAAGGCTATGCTGGAAGACATTGCTATCCTGACCGGTGGTACTGTGATTACCGAGGAAATCGGCTTGAAGCTCGACAAGGCTGATCTGACCATGCTGGGTACTGCCCGTCAAGTACGGGTTAAGAAAGAAGAAACCATTATCGTAGGTGGTGCTGGTGAGCAGTCCAATATCGAAGGCCGCATTGCTCAAATCAAAAAGCAAATCGAAGAAACCACTTCCGACTTCGACCGTGAAAAATTGCAAGAGCGTTTGGCTAAGCTGGCTGGCGGCGTAGCCGTTATCCAAGTTGGTGCAGCCACCGAAGTGGAAATGAAAGAAAAGAAACTGCGCATTGACGATGCTTTGAATGCTACCCGTGCTGCCGTGGAAGAAGGTATTGTACCTGGTGGTGGTACTGCCTTTGTCAACCTCATCGCTTCCTTGGATGGCATTCAGCTGGAAGGCGATGCCAAGACAGGTGTAGATATTGTGAAGCGTGCTTTAGAAGAGCCTGTACGTCAGATTGCTAACAATGCTGGTCACGAAGGTTCTGTAGTAGTAGAAAAAGTTAAAGCAAGCGAAAAGGGTATTGGTTTCAACGCCATCACCGAACAGTATATTGATATGATTGGTGCCGGTATTGTTGACCCTGCTAAGGTAACCCGTTCCGCACTGCAAAACGCTGCTTCTATCGCGGCTATGATTCTCACTACTGAGACGCTGGTTTCCGATAAGCCCGAAAAAGACGGCGGTGCTAACCCAATGGCCGGTATGGGCGGTATGGGTGGCATGGGCGGTATGATGTAAGAAGCACTCAGGAATCCTTTATTATCAAGGGTTGAGTTCTTAACATCCGGTCTTTGATCACATAGGTATTCTTTAGAGGCTTCTCATTAGTTCAGTGAACTTTTGGGAAGCCTTTTCTCATTGTTTTGGTAAACGTGCAGACTTGCTTAATGGGCCGTCATAGTTTCTACAGGAACTGGAAACTCAATCTAGAATGTGATATGATAAATCTAGATAAAAAGACGTAAACTATAAAATAAAAGACTGCAGGTGCTGTAACACCCACAGTCAAAGCACAACAGTTGCCCTCTCAGGGGCCGGCTCAAGGTTACTATAAAAGAGTAGACCTCCCATTCGCTTGCAGGCTCAAGGGAGGTCTACTTCTTTCTATTATGCGACAACATAGCCACGATTAAGATGCCAAAGGTAAGCATCAACATCAAAGCTTCAAATGCTGTCATAGCCCCACCCCCTTTCTACCGGGGATGAGCCAGACCACCCTAGAGGAGCCTTTTCTGTTGTACAAGGAATATTATACCATTAACGCTCTCGCTTGAGGGTGTTCTGTTTGTCTTAATTTAAGGACATGAGCGGGGGTTTTCCTACTTCCTGGGTAAACTAGTTGTATTCAAATATGGGGAGATGACAATTTGCCACAGGACCTAAAGGAGATTCTAAACACAATAGAAATATTACGACAAAAATTGCATAGTAGTGGAGCAGGAAAGGTCTTAACGGATCCCGAAGTTGTTGCAGCTAGCCAAAAACTAAATGAAGTATTAAATGAATACTACCGGTTGCTCAAACAAAAGGAAGAGACAAAGTAAGCAAAGGTTAGTGCAAGTAAGCAGGGAGGTTTGTGTATGCCAATTTACAATAGTATTTTGGAAACCATCGGCAGAACACCTTTGGTGCGCGTACCAAAATTAGCGGCAGGGCTGCCGGCAGAGGTCTTGGTAAAAGTTGAATCCTTTAACCCTGGTGGTAGTGTGAAGGATCGCATTGCCTATACCATGATTAAGGAGGCAATGAAGCAAGGTACCGTTAACCAGAGCAGTCTATTGGTTGAGCCTACCAGTGGCAACACGGGCGTAGGATTGGCTATGATTTGTGCATCCATGGGCCTGCGCCTAATGCTAACCATGCCGGAGACCATGAGCCAGGAGCGGCGGAGTTTATTAAAGGCCTATGGCGTGGAACTTGTGCTTACCCCCGGTAGTGAGGGCATGAGTGGGGCCATTGCTAAGGCTGAAGAGTTGGTGGCCAGCCGAGAAAACGCCATCATGTTGCAGCAGTTTGCTAACCCGGCTAATCCCAAGGCTCACTTGGAAAATACAGGCATAGAGATTTGGCAGGATACCGAGGGGAAGGTGGATATTTTTGTGGCTGGCGTGGGGACTGGTGGTACCATTACCGGAACAGCCCGCTATCTCAAATCACGGAAGCCTGACGTACAGGCAGTGGCCGTAGAGCCTGCTGAATCGCCTGTACTTTCTGGGGGCCAAGCAGGAGCACATCCTATTCAGGGGATTGGTGCGGGTTTTATTCCAGAGATATTAGACTTATCACTGGTGGATGAGATTTTTCCAGTTCCAGGAGCGAAGGCTATGGAAACGGCTCGCCGCTTAACCAGAGAAGAGGGTATTTTGGTCGGTATTTCCTCCGGGGCCGCCCTGTATGCAGCGTTGGAAATTGCTCGCAGACCTGAAAATACGGGTAAGACCGTAGTGGCACTGCTACCAGATACCGGTGAACGCTATCTATCCACACCCCTGTTCAAAGATGAACCATCCTAAGAGAGTTTGCCAGGTAATCAGTGAGGATGAAAAACCCGAAGGCATGTTCCGTCATTGATATGCTCCCCTTGTGGTAGACAGTTGAAATAAAAAAACTGACTACCACAAGG